>NZ_PUUH01000070.1:0-1934 GCF_002968355.1 Spiroplasma sp. ChiS
TTATTTTTATAATTTTGAAAGAGTACATTATTTTTATAATTTTGAAAGAGTACATAAGTCTTTAAATTTTCAGACACCATTTAATTTTTTGAATAGTTTAAGTTTAATTAAATAATTTTAAATTATTAAGTTTTTGTGTTTAAACTAAATAAGTTTATTATATTTTAATTAATTAATATATTAAAATAATAATCATAAAATATGTTACTAAAATAATAAAATATGTATTTATTAATTAAAATTTAATAAATTATTTTTTAGTGTGTTTAATTTTATATTTTTTATTTATTTATTTTATGATATTTTTTTATTATAAATAAATATTTTTATTATTTTTGTTATTTTCTTGTAATCTTTAAAATGTGTGTGGTATACTACAATTAATATAAAAAAGGAATTGTTATTCAGTTCCTTTTTGTTCTTTTCAGTCAATAATTTCACCGGTGTTTTGATTGATTGTTGGTATTTGTGGTTCATTATTTAATTCTCATTTATATACAATATCACTAAAAAATCTAGTTCCATATTTTTCTGAACTATTAATTTTTTCTATTTTTCATAAATTAGAATCTTTATGTATTACAATATATCACCCAGTATTTCGTCACATATAATTATTTTCAATTAATTTTCAATTACTATCTTTTGGTGGTTGTTGTGATTTTTTTGTTGGTGTGTTTTTATCATTTTCATTATCATTTTCTTTTTTACAACTGATTAATGTTGTTGTGCTTGTTGCGGTTAATCCAATCGCTCCTATTATTATACTAAGTAATTTTTTCATATATATTGCTCCTTTTTATTTTTTTATATATAATTGATCTTATTACATATCAATTATATATCAATTATTTTTTATTAAATATTAATTTTATAAGTTAATGAAAGGTATATAAGTAGTGTTATGTATAGTCATTTGAGTTTTATGGATAAAGTTAAATTAGAACAATTATTATTATCAAAAATTTTTTTAAAAAAGAATGGTGAACAGAATATTTCTGCAATTGCTAAATGTTTGAATAGACATCGTAGTACTATTTTACGAGAAATTAAGCGTTTTAAAACTACTGATGAATATAGTGCTTATAAGTCAGATAAAATGTATTATGAGAAAAGAAAAAAGAATAATAAAAGATGTAAATTTATGGAAGAGCAGATTAATTTTATGAAAATTAGACTTAATAAATATCGTGATTCTCCGAGAGAATTTATTTATCGTTATTTTTTAAAATTTGGTGTTAAATTCCCGGTTTGTGTTAAAACATTGTATAAATGAATTCGTTTATGTTTTTATGGTTTTTTAAAACAGAATTTGCGACATCGTGGTAAAAAATATAAAAGAAAAAGGAAAATCTGATAATCGTGGTAAATTAACTGATTTTAGGTCAATTTGAGATATTGAAAATAAAGTTTCTAATGTTGGTTGATTAAAAATGGATACTGTTGTTGGAAAAAACCATCAATCTAGTTGTTTAGTTTTAGTAGAACAATCAAGTAAAAAATACTTTGCAATAAAATTAGAAAATCATACTGCTAGGGAAGTTGATAAAAAGTTTAAAGATATTGTTATAAACAATAATTTAATTGGAAAAATAAAAGGAATAATAACAGATAGAGGTAAAGAATTTAGTGAATGACAAGAAATGGAAATATTTGCTGAAACACAAGTATATTTTTGTGATGCTGGTAAACCTCGTCAAAAACCTCTAATTGAAAATATAAATGGTGAGTTTAGAAAATGATTTCCTCCTGGAACTGATTTTAATGTTAGTCAAAAACGAATTGATTGAGTAGTTAATAATGTAATAATTGAAAAACTCCAACCGTGTTTAAATTGAATAAGTGCTAAAGAAATGTTTTTGCAGAATATATAAACAATAAATATTTAAAAATGTACATTAACTCATAAAATATGTCATTAAAATAATAAATTA
>NZ_PUUH01000071.1:0-1911 GCF_002968355.1 Spiroplasma sp. ChiS
CGTATTATGTAAATCTAAGCTCCAATTAATCTCTTGTTATTTTGATAATAACATCATTTTTAACAAATGCAACTCTTTTTTTAAAAAAATAAAATATTTTATAAATATAGCTTAATTTAACCATATTTAAGCACACTAAAAAAGCATTTATTAAATTTTAATTAATAAATTTACTTAATATTCTGTAAAAACATTTCTTTTGCACTTATTCAATTTAAACACGGTCGGAGTTTATCATTTATAACATTAACTACTCAATCAATTCTTTTCTGACTAACATTATTAAAATCAGTTCCAAGAGGAAAGCGTTTTCTAAATTCACGGTTAATTCTTTCAATTAATGGTTTTTGATTAGGTGAACCTGGGTCACAAAAATATACTTGTGTTTCAGCAAATATTTCCATTTCTCTTCATTTACTAAATTCTTTCCCACGGTCAGTTATTATTCCTTTAATTTTTCCAATTAAATTATTACTTATAACAATATCTTTAAACTTTTCTACAACTTCATTAGCAGTATGATTTTCTAATTTCATAGCAAAGTATTTTTTACTTGATTGTTCTACTAAAACTAAAACAGCAGATTTATGGTCTTTTCCAACAACTGTATCCGCTTCAAGTCATCCAACATTAGAAACTTTATTTTCAATATCTCAAATTGACTTAAATTTTTCATCTAATTTGCCACGATTATCAGGTCTTTTCTTTGTTCTATTTCTTCTACCACCATTTAATAAATTTTTCTTTAACAAACCCAAAAGACCTAAATAAATTCATTTATACAATGTTTTTACACAAACGGGAAATTTAATCCCAAACTTTATTAAAAAACGCTGAATAATTTCTGCTGGTGTATCATGATAAACATTAAATCTCAGATGAATAAAATTTAATTGTTCTTTTGTAAATTCAGGTAGTTTTTTAATACATTTTTTACGCTTTTTATAATAATCTTTTTGTGCTTCTATTGCTGTATAATCTTCTATATTTTTAAATCGCTTAATTTCTCTTTTAACAGTATTAATATCTCTTCCTGTTTGTCTTGATATTTCAGATAAATTAAGCGTACCATTTTTCTTTTTGCAACTATCAGATAAAAATAAATCCTTAAAAAATCTTCGTTCATCATATTTTACATGTGTATAATCTTTCATTACTCTATATTTCCTCCAATTCTTTTATAAAAATAGTTATACATTAAATTTATAAAAAAGATAAATTTTCATATTTTTTTCAATTAAAATTATTGACAAATATATTATTAATTATATAATTATATTGTAACAAGCTCCAATTAATCTCTATATGCTTGTATACTAAAATAAAAAGTAAAGTAATTTACTTTTTTTTATTTTGATGTAAAATATAGATAATAAAAAAAGAACAAAATATTATATTAAGTTCTTTGATATATTGATACAGTTTGATAGGTTTTTATACTCTTTTATTTAACCATATTGTTTAAATAATAGCAATTTTAATATGCAAAAAGGAGTAAAAAATGAAAGAATTTAATCCAAATAAAGCAAGTTATACAACAATTTGAAGAAAAATTGAAGAATTTTGAAATGATAAGAAACCAAATATTCCCTATACTTTGAACGATTTAACMGATAAACTCAACCTTTCTAGCAGATGAAGACATGAAACTTACAAGAGCGAAAAGATAATACCTTTAATACAACGACAAGTTGATAAAATTGAAAGTGAATTAATTAAAGCAATGGTTAAAACACCTGATGGAGTAAAAACATATTGACAACGAGCATTTAATTATAAATATTCATTACAAGAAAAACAATTAGAACAAGAATTAAACTTAAATAATCAACAACCAATCATTGTTAATTTACAAACTGATATTAGAGATATTAAAAATGATGATAAGGAAAAATAATAATGCTTAATCAT
>NZ_PUUH01000072.1:0-1871 GCF_002968355.1 Spiroplasma sp. ChiS
ACAATTATTTTTTCAACAATTATTTTTTCAGTCTTTGTTTTTAATTGTTCTTTAAATAATTTAGCAAAATCAATTTCCTTATTAATGTTTGTGATTGTCATCTTAGATATATTTAATTTTGGGTACATATCCATAATATCTCTTTGTCTTTTAGCACTATCCATTAATTTTCAAAGTTCTATTTTAACACTCAAAATAATTGTTTGATTATTTTTTAAAACATTTTTTTTATTTAATAAAGTTGTTGTTTTGAATTTATTATCTTTTTTATCACGATAACCAAATCTGGAAGCTTTAATTATAATATTGCCAAAGGGAGTTTTTATCATTTTATTCTTTTTTCCTCACAAAATATAACCATTTTTGCCATTACGGTTTTGTTCTCTTAATTCTTGATCAAGGTTTTCATATTTTTCTTTCATTTTTTGTTTTCCTATTAAATTAACATCGATATTTACTTCTTCAACAAATTTTATATCTTTAAAACTATTAAAAACATTTAACATATACCTATTATTCCTTTTAATCATTAAATTAATGATTCAAAACGAATGTCAGCAATAATCTAATTTAATTTTGTAGAAAATAATTGATGGTAAAATAATTGATGGTATTAATACTTTTACCATTATCAAAATATAAACACTTACAAAAACGAAAAAATTATGTAAAAGTTTTATTTTTATATAAAAATCAGATAAAAACCATAAATTAAATAAACATATTATCTAAGTAATATTGTTTTTGTTTTTCTAATAAACTTAATTGTTCTTTAATTAATTCAATTTTTCTATCAATAATAGTAAAAAAATGTGCAATCTTAGTTTGTTCTTTGTAATTAAGTGAAACAAAAATCTCAATATTTTCAAAATAATTTTTATTAATCATAGGAAGTGTTTGTGCCGAAGAATAAGATTTTATTTTTTCAGTATTATATTGAAATAAATAATATACATATTCAACACCATCTTTTATTGAAGAAATAGAATTAATTTGTTGATTGAATGATGTTATAGTTGTTGTAATACCAATATTTCCAATTGTACCTATGCATGAAAATAAAATTGATTTTTCTTTTACTATAGGGTTTTTTTTACTTGCCATTAAAGAAATTTTCTTTTTAGAATTTGTTAAATATTTTTTTGTCATATCTGGAATAGTAATCCAAAGAACATCATTTAATCAATTTTTTTCATTTTTTGTAGAAGGTGTTTTACCAGTTTTAATATTACCTAATTCTTTTATTTTTTTACTTTTTCATTCATCATTAAATCCTTTAAATCTAATTTTTGGATAACTTTTTTCATTTGCAAACATATTATTTAAGTAATATTGTTTTTGTTTTTCTAATAAACTTAATTGTTCTTTAATTAATTCAATCTTTCTATCAATAATACTAAAAAAGTTTGCAATCTTAGTTTGTTCTTGTAAACTAGGTATTTTAAAAATAAATTGATTAATTATTTCCTTAGAAAGGTTGGGCTGTGTTTGTTTTATAATAAATTTATTTAATTCTTTTTTCTTAAATTTAAGTAATAAATAATATAAGTATTCTGTTGAAAAATATAAATTATTAATTTCCATACAAAAAAAAGCTTGACTAGTAGCTAATGGAATTTTGTTGATTGTTGGAAACCCAACAGAAGCATATATAGAGTATATTAATGAATTTTTTGGTACTAATCAAGCACTAGAATTTTTAAGTCCTTTTTTAGTTATTGTTTTTTCAGTTTGAAAAATGTTAACATCTTTAATTGATAAAAATGATATTTCTCAAAATGATATTTCTCCATTATAAAAATCTTTATTTTTTGTACTTGGAGTTCCTCCAGATTTACCCTTATTATAAAACTTATTAAAAGTTGTTTTAT
>NZ_PUUH01000073.1:0-1868 GCF_002968355.1 Spiroplasma sp. ChiS
ATTTAGAAATATAATTAATAACATTCATGTGCTGAAAAAGTTATGATACCAAATTTACCATTCAAACATTTTCACAATAAAAGGAGTAAAATTTTAATGCAAGATGGAATAATTATCTGGCACATTTATTTATTTAGAAATATAATTAATAACATTCATGTGCTGAAAAAGTTATGATACCAAATTTACCATTCAAACATTTTCACAATAAAAGGAGTAAAATTTTAATGCAAGATGGAATAATTATCTGGCACATTTATTTTAACATATAGTAAAAAAATTGTCAAGTTGTATTTTTTTTATTATATTTAAAGATTTTCGTAAAAATTTTTAATTATTGAAATTGTTCAATGTTAAAAAAATATGATAGAATTGATTTGTTTATTTAATAAATACTGACATAATAATTCTTTCAATTGAAACCAAAATGCTAAAATTTCAAACTTCATGAGTAAAAATTAAATAGTTATTTGGAATAAAATGTTAAAAATTCATTAATCATTTTTAGTCATTGAAAAGAAGAAAATTATATGGCAAACTTCCAAATTACAAATTTAATTTTAAAATTAAATTTGTAATCAATTGAGAAAAGATAAATTTTTCAATGAAAAACCTATACTTTATGGTTATAAATTTGTCATTAAATAAAAATTTAATTAAAAATATTATCTAGCTTTGAAAAATAAAATATTAATATTTTTATTTTCTATTATTTTTCATTAAATCTTCTATTTCTTCTACTTCTTTGGCAATATCTTGAGTTAAGTTAACAGCTCCATTTTTTGTAATTAAAATATCATCTTCAATGCGAATTCCTAAGTTCAAGTTGGGCAAATATAATCCAGGTTCAACAGTAACGATACTATTTTCTACAAAAGGATGATGAATATTACCGACATCATGTACTTCTAATCCTAAATAATGACCTAATCCGTGATAGCAATAATTAATCAATTCTTTTTCTTCTTGCAAAATGTTCATTCGTTTTAGTCCTTGAAATAAAATTTTTGTTCCATATTGATTTAATTCAGCAAATGTTTTTCCTGGTCCAAGCCAATCTATTATTTTTTTGTTTGCGTCTAAAACTATTTGATAAATAGCTTTTTGTTCAAGAGAAAAAGTTCCATTAACAGGAAAACAACGACTAACATCCGAATTGTAGTTATTACAGTTTACACCTAAATCTAATAAAATCATATCATTTTCTTTTAAAATATCTTGTTTTTTGTGATAATGCAATACAAGAGCATTTTGGCCGCTTGCTATAATAGTTTCAAAAGAGGGCTTAGTGTTTTTTTTAGCAAGTAAATAATTATAATAAGCTGCTATTTGATATTCATACATTTTAGGTTTGATTTTAGATATTAAACTATATAAAGATTGACGATTGATATTAATAGCTTCTTTTATTTTTTTTATTTCGATGGCATTTTTAACTGTACGTAATTGTTCTAATAAAGGCGTAATATTATCAATTTGCAAGCTAGGATAAATATTAATAATTTTTTGCGATGTATTGAGTATTATGTTTTTGTCACTATTTAACATTTTATTTTCGTGCTTGTTCTAAACTTATTCCCTCACCATACCATAAACTTTTTAAAGTATCGATTTGAGGAATGAATAAAAAAGTATATTGATTTTAAGATTATTTTTGATGTTATTAATATCAATGCCAGATTTTTGTTTTGCTTGTTCTAAACTTATTCCCTCACCATACCATAAACTTTTTAAAGTATCGATTTGAGGAATGAATAAAAAAGTATATTGATTTTTTATTCCTTTAACTAACATTAAAATAGCATTTTCTTCTTCGATTCCTGTTAAATAATAAAAATTACATCCCACATTAAAAGAAGATTTAAAAT
>NZ_PUUH01000074.1:0-19867 GCF_002968355.1 Spiroplasma sp. ChiS
CAAAACAAGGACAACACCTTTACTAAGTTAGTATGTGTATTATTTACTAATTTCTTAATTTAATATGGTTTTTTTCAGAAAGGAAACAACTTTTTTATTATTTTAAAAATTATAAATATATAAAGATGCTGTCCTTGTTTTGAATCAATTAGTTATTTTAGGTTTTTTCAAATAAAAAAACCATTTTAGTAAATGGTTTAATTATTCTTATTTAATTTCTTTATATTTTTATACCCTACTTTTTTTATACAGTCAAATTACTGTCTTCATTGGTACTAACAACTGCTATATGGACTTGCTCTTGTTGAAATAATTCTAAGGCATCATCTAATTTTAAATAGCGGGAGAAAAAAATTGGTTCAGAAACTAAACTTTTGATATCAACTTCTTGATGATCAATAACAGCAATAAAAACATCTTTAATGTTTAAAATTCCAATTACTTTTTCAGTTTCCGGAGCTAAGACTGGAATGCGAGTAAAACGTTCTTGTTTATAAAACCGCTGTAATTCTCGCAATGATATATTGCTATAAATTGTTTTAACTTTTTCTTTTGCTGTCATAATTGAACCAATTGTTTTTTCATCAAAAGTGATTGCTGATTCAATTAGTTCTTTTTCATTTTTTCTAAAACACCTTCGGATTCAATTGTTGAAATTAATTCTAATAATTCATTTTCTGTGGTTAAAACACCATTTTTTTGTTTATGAAGGGTTAATAATCAAGTAAAAGGATAAAACAAAATTTTTCAAATTCATAAGATATAGGCTGAAAAAATTGAAAAATTTTCCGGAAAAGCTTTAGCAATTGTTTTTGGTAATAATTCACCAAAAATTAAAACAGTTAAACCAATAACTCCTGTCACTACTCATGTTGCTGTTTCAGCATTAACAATTAAAGATGCAAAAAATAAAGTTCCAATTGTTGGTAAGGCCGTATTAATTAAAGTATTCGCAATTAAAATAGTTGCTAAAGTACGGTCATAATCTTTTACCAATTTATAAACTTGTTTCGCACGACGAATTGTTTTATTTGTGCTGTTTTTTCCGTTTGCTAACATTCTTTTTTGCCATTTGTTTTAAACGAATAACATTAATTGAGGTAATAGCTGTTTCTGAAGCTGAAAAAAAATTGAAAAAATTAATAAAATAATTATTATTGGAAGTAACACAACCAACGCGGTGGTCATATCCATCATCATTTACTCTTCTTTAAAAATTGTATTATTTTCTATAATTATATACTTTTCTCCCTTAATTATCTACTAAATAATAACATAAAAATATTTAGATTTAACTTTAAAAATATAAAAAATAATGTATAGTTATAAATAGACAATTATATAAAATAAAATAATTCTTGGGGAGGAATAGAAATGAAAAAACTGCTAAGTACAATGGCAGCAATGATACTCACAGCAACAATAGCAACAACCACGATAGCTTGTTCAAACAAAAATATGAATTATTATATCCAATTTATGAATGGTATAAACAATAAAGAAAGCTTTATTTTTATGGTTTCAGCAAAAAATTGCATTCATTGTCAAAACACAACGGATACAACAATTCCAGATTTATATAATAAAAATGGCTATGGTAATGATAAATATGATAAGTATTTAGCCGGTGGGTTTGGTACACAATATGCTTTGAATACATATCCTATTAGTTCTGATGAACAAGAAAAAATTAAAAACACGCGTTTAATTGTTACTGACAACATTAAAGATTATAATGGTATTTGAAAAGAAAAATGAGCAAAAAATATTGCTGATTGAATTGTAACACAAGAACGAAATGCTCATAAAATTAATGGGGAAATTGATAAAACAATTACTGCTGATTCATTAGGTTTAACTGGAACACCAACTTATGTTTATATTAAAAATGCAAATTATGTTGGGTTTGAAACTGGTGAAGTTGGAAACTTAGAAACAGGGGCCAATTTTGACTTATGAATGAATCGTTTTATTAAACATATGGTTTTAGAAGATTGAGATACTGATCATAATAAATCAGAATAAAAAAAATAATCAGACAACTTGCTGGGTATTTTTTTAATTAATCATTGTTAAAATTGCATTAAAAATAATAAATAAATGATTGTAAATAATTTGGTGGGTATACTATACATTTTGCGCCGATCATTAATAATAATTGGTGCTTTTGTTGTTAAATTAGTCTCTATAATCGGTGAATTCTCTTTTAAAATAAATTTAATATTATTTAATGGCAAGGTTTTATCAGTATGTTTTAAAACATTAAATAAATAAGTTTGATCTGTATCAATAATAATTCAAATTACAATATTTTCATCTGTTAATCATTATAAAAATTTCTTAGAAATAAATTCGTGTGTTGTTACACTTACATCAAAACCAATTCCCAGCAATTGATGATAAAAATTAGTTAATAAATCCAAATGTGTATGTTCACCAATTAAATAAATTTTTTTGTTGTTTTTAGCATTGTTTTTAATTCTAAAATTGATGATAAATTTTCATTTAATAATTTTGTCATCATTGCACTATGGTTTGATACTAAGTCAGTAACGGTATTTTTTGATGGATTAAGACGATAAAACTGATTAAGTTTTTTTAAATTATCTAATTCATAACGAAAAAAATATAAAATTCTTTTCAGCCTGTAAAACCTAAACTTTTACAAAACTTTGTCACCGATGAAACACTTGTATGTGATGTTTCTGCAACATCATTAATGATAAAATTCTCATTTGATACTTTAGCAAAATTTAAAATAGCTTGTGCAATAATACCATTAACAGTATCATCATTACGATTAATAATTTCTTCTAACTTCTCAAGAATATTAGTTTTTAATTGCATATTACCCACCTATTTATTCCATGGTTTAATCCCTCAGATTTCAATTAGATTTTAATAAAATTTGGATAACAATGGAATGAAAAAAAATTGAGAGTTTAATGAAAATATTTTCCTAATCTACCTCATCGGTACGGTCTTTTACTACTTCCTCAATTTTTGCTAGAACAGTAAATAATTTTTCAAATTCAAACTTTTCAATTTGATTACATATATGTTGAACATTATTTAAATCCATTTTAACCTCCTTTCAAGCAAAAATTAACATCTTAAGTTGACTTTTCCTTGCAAATATAAAACTTTGTTTAATAACAAAGTTTTATATTACTTTAACATTAAAATAATATTGTTTAATAACTTCCGGTCTGTCAGTTACTAAATATGAAACATCTTTAACGTCATAAAATTTAAAAAATCCAATTTTATCAAATTTCGTACTATCAACTAACAAAATTTTAACTTGAACCCGGGCTAAGGCTGCTAATTCAACCCGTGCTTCTTCTTCATTACTTTTGAACACACTTCCAGTTTTATCAATTGTATTTGCTGAAAAAATAACTTTTGAAAATTGAATTAATGATAAACTTTCTTCACAAAACGAACCATAAAAAGCTTGTGATTTTTCTCGTAATTTGCCTCCAAATAAGACATTATATTGAACATTAGGATTATCTTTTGCCAATTGTAAAATTCGAAATGAATTAGTGACAATTTTTATGGGTTTATCAATTAAAGTAACAAAAATTTCACAAGTTGATCCTGCTCCGACAAAAATAACATCATTTTTTTCTAACAAATTTGTTAACTTTTTTCCGATAATCATTTTTTTATCAAAATTAATACCACTTGCTCGAACATTAATGTTACATGTTTTATTATGAACTCCCAAAAAATTAATACCGCCATAAGACATAGTAATAATCCCTTCATTTTCAAGTTCTTTTAAATCACGGCGCGCAGTTGTTGCTGAAATATTATATTTTTGAACATATTCAAGAACATGATTCATTTCGTGAAAAAGTTTTTGACACAAATATGCTAATAATAAATCTTTTCGTTGGACTCGATGGATGATTCTCTACTCCTTTCATTGTTTAATTCTATTCTTAATTATTATACCCAAAAAAAGTTATTTACCAAAATGTTCCAAAAATTTTCTTAAATTTTCAATAAGTTTTTTACTATGCAATACTTGATATAATTCAGCATCACTTGCTTTTTTAATCGCACCAATACTTTCAAAATGGTGATTTAATAATTTAATTCGTTGTTTACCAAATCCTGGGATTGTTTCTAAAATACTTGTTGTCAAAGCTTTTGTTTGCCGACGACGAAAACTAGTAATTGCAAAATGATGAACATCATCTTGTATTCTTGTTAAAAATAAAAATAAACGACTACTTTTATCTAAATATATTTTTTCTTTTTTCAAATTAAGCAAATGATCAGTTTTATGTTGATTATTTTTAACTAACCCAATCACGGGAATTGCTAAATCTAATTTTGCTAGTTCTTTTAAACAAGCATTTACTTGTTGAATCCCACCATCCATAATAATTAAATTAGGAAGGGCTTGTTTTTCTTGAATAACTTTTTGATAACGACGCGTAACAACAGCTGCAATACGATGCGTATCATCTTGATCCGGAATTTCTAAATTATATTTACGATAATCATTTCGTGATAGTCGACCATTTTTATAAACAATAACACCACCAGTCACAAATTCATCATTAATATTAGCAATATCAATCATCTCAATTAAATATGGCAATTCGGATAAATCTAAAAGCATTTGTAATTCTTTTAAAACTTCAACATTATTTAATTCTCGTTGAGCAGTTGTCTGATATTGTACATAAGATTCATAACTATTTTCAGTCGCCAATTTCATAATTGTTTTTTCAATTGGTGTTTTAGGATGAAAAACACGATTATCAAATAACAAATTTAATTCTGGCAATGCAATTATCTCATTAACAATTATTTTTGTTGGAAAAATATTTTTTTGATAAATATTTTGTAAGTATAAGCGATATAATTCTTGGCAATCTTCGGCAAAATCAAGATGGTAATATTCATAATCTTTATAACTTAATTTTCCAGCACGATAAAATAAAGTTGTTAAAACTAAATGTTCAGCAGTTTGATACAAACTAATAACGTCTAAATTATCATTTTGATTTAACATTTCAACTGTTTGTGATGACAAAGTTCAATCTAAATTTCGAATTAAAAGTTTTAATTTATGTGCTTCTTCAAATTGTAAATTATCTGCTGCTTGCAACATTCGTTTTTCTAACATTTTTTTTGTTTCAGTAAAATTACCTTTAAAAAAACTATGGACTTTTTTAATCATTTTTATGTAATAGTCCGGAGATACTGTTTTAAAACAAGCACCTGAACATTGATTAATATGATAATAAAGACAAGGTTTTCCAAGATTTCCTTTACAACGACGTAAAGGATATAATCGTTCTAAAACTTTAATAATTTCCCGCGCATGACTTCCCTCAGGGAATGGTCCATAATAACGGGCATACTTTTGGTGAACATTACGAACATATAAGTATTGGGGATCTTTTTCTTTTGTAATTACAATATAAGGATAATGTTTATCATCATTTAACAAAATATTATACTTTGGTTTATACTGTTTAATTAAGTTATGTTCTAAAATTAATGCTTCTTTTTCAGTTTTTGTAATAATTGTTTCTAAACGAACAATTTCTTGAACTAAACGAGTTGTTTTATAATTATAAACTTTGTTAAAATAAGAACTAACCCGACTTCGTAAGTTTTTTGCTTTTCCAACATATAATACTTGATGATAATTATTGTAAAATAAATAACACCCTGGTTTGGCTGGTAAAATTTCAACTTGTTCTTTTAACGATAACTTTTCTGACATTTTTTATTTTTCCCCTTATTTTTGTTAATATTTTATGATTAATTAAAACAATTAGCAACTTATCATAAAAAATAAAAAGTAATAATCTATTTAAGAAAATAAAAAACTACTTTTCAGAAAAGTAGTTTTGTTAATTTTTTAACGCTTGTTTTGATTTTTCTACTAATACTTTAAATTCATTTGGATTATGAATTGCTAATTCTGATAATATTTTACGATTTACTTCAATGTTATTTTTATTTAAACCATTCATAAATTGTGAATATGACATATCATGTTCACGTACTGCAGCATTAATTCTTTGAATTCATAATGAACGAAAATCTCTTTTACGTTGTTTACGATCACGAAAGGCATATGCTCATGATTTCATTACTTGCTCTTTTGCTTTTTTGTAATGCGTTGATTTTGTTCCAAAATATCCTTTTGCTTCTTTAATAATTTTTTTACGACGTTTTCTTGTTGTTGATCCGCCTTTAACTCTTGCCATTTGTTAATACTCCCTTCTTTTCTTTATCCTTGTAATAATTGTTTTAATCGACTTTGATCAGTTTGATCCATTAAACCAGCTTTACGTAAATGACGCTTTTGTTTTGTTGTTTTATTTTGGGCTAAATGTGAAGTATATGCATGCGCAATCTTTCATTTTCCTGTTCCTGTTACTTTGACTCTTTTTGCTAAAGATTTTTTTGTTTTCATTTTTGGCATAAATTTTTCTCCTTGTCCTTTCTTTTAAAAGTTAATTTAATTAATTATTTTTTTGGTACAACATACATATCTAAAAACAAGCCATTTAATTGTGGTTCTTTTTCAATCTTTGCCAAATCTTCAATATAACTAAAAAACTTATCTAATGTTTCTTTTCCATATTCAGGTCTAACAACTTCTCGACCACGAAACTTTAAAGAAATTTTAACACGATTCCCATCAGTTAGAAATTCACGCACTTTTTTTGCTTTAAATTCCAAATCATGTTCACCAATTCCTGTTCGTAAACGCATCTCTTTATTTTCAGTTATATGTTGATTTTTCTTATTTTCTTTTTCTTTTTTCTTTTGTTCGTATTTATATTTTCCATAATCAACCAATTTTGCTACCGGTGGATTTGAAGCAACTGATACCAACAATAAATCTAAACCTTTTTCTTCAGCAAAACGAATTGCTTCATTTCTCCCTAAAGGACCAACTTTGTTGCCATCATCTAAAATAATTAAAACTTCACGTGCTCTAATATCATAATTTACTTGCTCGATATTTTTATTGTTTTTAGTGGGTTGATTCATCCAATACCTCCATTTTAATTAATTAAAAAAACGCTTAAAAGTAGCGCTTTCATTAACAAGAATTATCTTCTTAAATGATTAAAATAATCATTAAAAACTTTAATTTTATCTTGTAAAACCTATTAACCACACTAAAGGGCATAGGTGAGCATTAACTACTTTAACATTTTTCAATATTAATTATATGATGTTTTTCAAATTTAGTCAATAATATTAATAATAATTTGTCCTTATTTTTTGATAATTTCGTAATAGCTATCTAGCAAAAATTTCGCAATTATTTATATTATTAATTTGGTGATAACTATGGAAAGAAAATTAACAATGACAGAAAAACATAAATATAAAACTATTGGAAAAGTTATTAATAATGAAATAACAAAAAAACGTGCTGCTAAAATTTTAGATTTGTCTATTCGTAGAATTGAACAATTAATGAAAATTTATGATACACAAAATATGACTTTCTTTGCCCATCATTCACGTGGTAGAACAGCATATAACAAAACAAAACCAGAAATTTGTGAAAATATTCTTAATCTTTACAAAACTAAATATATTGATTTTAATTTTATACATTTTAAAGAAAAATTACTTGAAAATGAAAAAATAAAAATTTCTTATTCAGTTTTGTACAACTTAATGTCTCTAAATTAAATAAAATCTCCTAGAAAACAGAAATTAAGAAAAAAAAGATAAATCACATCCTTTAAGAGAACGCCGCAAATGTTTTGGGGAATTATTACAAGCTGATGCTAGTGAACATTTATGACTAGGAATAAATCATCCTAAAATATTTTTACATGGTGCTATTGATGATGCAACAAATACAGTTGTTGGATTATATTTTGATTATCAAGAAACCTTAAATGGTTATTATAATGTTTTATATCAAATTTTAAAAAACTATGGTATTCCTATGACATTTTAATACAGATAAGCGAACAATTTTTACTTATCAAAAAAATAATAGTAAAAACGAAGAAAAAGACACCTTTAATCAATTCAGCAGATGCTGTAATGAATTAGGTGTCGAAATCATAACTACTTCAATTTCTCAAACAAAAGGTCGAATTGAATGGTTATGAGGTACTTTACAAGATCGTCTAAAAAATGAATTAAGTCTTGCAAAAGTAACTACTCTTGAAGAAGCAAATAAGTTCTTAAAAGAATTTCTGCCTAAATTCAATAAACACTTTGCTCTTCCCATTGATTATAACAATTCTGCTTTCGTTGATGCACCAGAAAGTGATAAAATTAATTTACTTTTATCAATAACTTCAACAAGAAGAACAGATAATGGATCATCAATTAGTTATGCAAATAAAAAGTACTTAGCTTATGATAATAAAAAACTAAAAGTTTTTAATTCAAAAACAAATGTTACAATAATTAATGCATTTGATAAAACATTGTATCTTAAGTATGAAAACAAAATTTATAATCTATTAGAATATATTCCAACAGTTAAAAATACAGAAAAAACATTACCAAAATCTAAAGCTCATAAACCCAAATCAAATCATCCATGAACTGAAAGATATACTATGAAAGAATTATCAATTAAATAAATTTACGAAATTTTAGCTAAATATTGACATAATATTAATAAGAATTTTAATGAAGATGGTAAGAAATAGTTGGAACTTTTAACGATAAATTTTATTTGGAATAACAACAATTATTCCTCAAACAAAGAAACTTATTTACAAATTAGTTTTTACCCATAAAAATGGTGACATTAAATATCAATCAGGGAAAAATATTAAATTAATGTTATTAAACTTGAAAAAAAGTACCTACTACTTTTGATAAAGTTTTTTGCGATAACTACTTTATTCTTGATATTTTATAAATAATGCTTTATCAATCAAATTTTTAATTTGCAAATCTTGATTTTGTCATTTCTCAACATCCCTATAACTTTTAAAACGTTTTGCTGCTAAAAAACCAATAAAAACTGCTCATTGAGCTGATAATTCAGATGTTAATAATTTGACAACCGGAAAATTTACCATTTTACTAAATAGTTCTACTATTAAAAAGTTGATAAAGAAACCACCAGCTAAACAAATTTTTGTTCATTTTTTTGTGCTAAATTATCAATAATACTTTTACAATTAAAAAGAATTCCTTCAACAACAATTTGAATTAATTGTTTTGGTTCAATTGCTGCTGTTGTTAAATAAAATTTTTCATGGTCATATTTTTTTCAAATTCGTTCTTCCACTAAATATGGAAAGTAAAAATCATTTGTTAGAGACTGTTCTGCAATTTGCTTTGCAAATTTAGTAAGGGCAAAATTTAATGAATAATCTTGCTGCTGTAGAAATCAATTAAAATTATTAACTCCATTTGAAGAAGTAAACCCACGCATATAAATTTCTTCATCAAATAGCATAAAATATTCATTCGTCGGAATTTTTGAAGGTATTGTAAACCAAAAATATCGACAACCAGTTGATGTTCCTAAACTAATTGTTAATATGTCTTGATCATAATAACCCGTTGCTAAATTAGCACTAATACCATCAGCTGTCCCAACAACAATATCTAATTGTTCAGGCAGATTTCATCTTTTATTAATAATTCTTAAAACAGTTTGTGGTGAAACAAGCTTACTTAGTCACTTTTCAGAAACTTTTAACATTGTCAAAATTTCTTGATCTCAGTTTCTTGTTTGTAAATTAAATAATTCTGTTCCACTTGCCATTGCATAATCAATTACAAATTGCTCTGTTAATAAATAAATTAAATACTCTTTAATTGAAACAACTTTAGCAATTTTTGTTCATCATTTTTGCATCTCAAAATGAATATAGCCTAATTTAAATGCGGGTAGAAAACCCCCTCTAAACATTCCTGTTTTTTGATGAAAAAGATCGACCGGAATTTCTAGTTCCCCAAATGAATGAGGATCTGTCCATAAAATAATATCAGAGATTGGGTGATGGTTATGATCTAACAGTAAAAATGAGTGCATAGCACAACTAAAAGTAATATTAATAATTAAATACTGTTGCGAAAGTCTTTGAGTTAATTGCTCCAATAATAATTGAAAATTTGTTACTAATTCATTTAAATTTTGCATTACTAGTGCCGTTGTTAGTTGAATTTCATATTGATAAAATTCAGAATCAATAATTCTGCCATTTTGATCAAATGCAATTAGTTTTAAGGTTGTTGTTCCAATATCAACTGCAATAACAATTTCTGGTTTCATATTATTTAACCTCAATTATTTTAAATGCTCGTCATGGTTTAATAAAGTCAAGGAGAATGCAATCTGATGATGGTAGTTTACCAAAATAATTTCGTCTCCCATCATTTTTAATTTGTTTACGAACAATTTGAACTTCACCTTTGTATTTTAAATACTTATCATTTGGCATTACAATATCGCCAGGTTGAAAATACTTGTGTAAAAAATCACGTGGTGGTACTGAATCATTTAGATATGTTTTGCGTGGAACCGTACTTCGCGCAATGAAAGCAGATAAATCGCCACGAATATAATGGTCATGTTTAAGTAAAATTTCTTTTTCAAGACTAGTAATATCTTTATCCAATTGGACTTTAAATGTTAAAAGATTAAAATTATTATCACGCAAGCATTTTAACTGTTCTTCTGTGGCAAATTGTGTTGAAATTAAAATAAAATCAAAGTATTGTATTGCTAAAAAATGACGAAGTTGTAAATCAAGAGGTAAATAACGATGTGATTCTAAAGTTGGTAAATTATCATTAATATCCCATGGACCAGTTTGTGCAGCACCATCTAAAGTAATAAAAACTCCTAATTTAATTCCAAATGACCGCCATTTTTTACTAAAAAAATTAAATAAATCTTGATCTAACCCTGAATATTCCTGGGGGTAAAAGTTATGAAGCGCTGATAAGTTAAGAGGATTAGCACCATAAGAAATAATATTACTGATTGTTTTATTCATTAACGAAGCATTTAATTGAATTTTAATATTATCATTATTAGTACTTAATAATGCTTCAGTTAAACCGTCAAAATTACCATCTAACCGTAAGGTTGTCGCTCCTAATTGATTAAAATATGATAAGTCTAATTTATTTAAATTAATGTTTAAATTCTTAAATGTCTCGGGATTAACATCTAAAATCACATCGTATCCTAAAGTTTTTCCATAATTTAAAACTTCTTTAAACTTTTCTTGCATTTCATTTGATTTTTTTCAATCCCAATATAATTAACAAACAATTTTGTAAAATAATATTTTTTTGCTAATACTAAATACTCTTTGCATTCCTTTGCTGTTGCTTTATCGGTATATAGCGAAATTCCTAATTCTGCCATTATTTTAATACCTCATTAATCATTTTCATTAATTTTTTAATATCATCAACATTAGTAGTTTTTGTCACAGAATTAATTATTGATGAATAAATGTGGGGAATAATTTTTTTAATACCCATATCAACAGCAATTTGTATAATTTCTTGAAAATTTGTTAAATCAATTCCACCCGTTGGTTCAAGAATAAAATCTGCTTCAACACATGCTTGAACAACAGCACGATATTCTTCAATTGTTTCTAATCCACGCATTGGAAAAAATTTAATACTATTACCACCCATATCCTTAATTATGGCAATCACTGTTGCAATATCAACAATCGCCGGAGCATATTTACTACTCAATGGTCCAGTATTAATTTTTACTTTACCAACAATCCCAGATTAGTGATACTAAACAATTAATATTAGTAAAATTATTATTAATAACTCCCCTGGTAAAACCAACAGCAGGAAATACTTGATTAATGTAAAGTGGTTGTACTTCCTTACTGATTTCAGTAACCATTCGTCACTGATTACTATCACCAGCTCCTAATACAACACTAATTGAGTTATTTAATTCCTTCTGGTATCTTTTCATATCGACAACTGCTTCTTTTGTTGAAACATAATCTTTTGATAGTAAACCAATCAAAACACATCCTTCAGCAGCTTGATAAACTTGATGAGCATTTTCAAGATCAGATGCTAACACATTTAAACATATTCTGTTTTGATAGTATTTTATTTCTGTCATTATTTTATCTCCTTTATGATTTCTATCATTTTCTTATAAATTATGTCTAATTCATTTAAATTAGTTAATGTTCTTGGATCAATTTTTAAATATCCCTCATTAAGTTGATAATCACGCAAACTAATTGCTGGATTACTATGTTTTAACATCTGATTAATTTTTTTAATAATTCAATATTTTCATTTAACAGACTAATTCGGCAACGATTAATTTTGCGAACTGTATCTTGTCCTAATGAAGCCACAAAATATTTGTTATTATTTATTTTAGTAATTAATGTTTCTAAGGCTGAAAAAGTATTGTTCTGATGTTGTGAATTATTTAAATAGTTTTCTAAAGCACATAATAGTCCAATAATATTTTCCTTCCCTATTTTCATTGTCCGTCCAATTCCTTTGAAATGATGTTTTAGATTATAAATATATTCTTTTTTCCCCAGTACTAGGCCAGAAGTTGGACCATTTAAAGCTTTTGCTCCACTTAGAATTCATAAATCTAAATCACAATATTTTTGTAAGTTATCTTCGGCCGCACAATCAACAATTACTGGTAAATGATATAATCGTGCAACTGCTAAATACTCTGATAAACTAATCATATTCTTTTGAACACAATGGTGGGAAACAACATATAATAATCGTGCTTTTTTATTAGTAATTTTACTAATAATATCATCTTTTGTACATCCATTTGATCAACCTGCTTCAACAACTTTTGCTCCGCCAACTTTCATCATCATTTCAATTGGTGCACCAAAATTAATATTATGTCCTTTGGGAATAATAATTTCATTTTGTTCAACAGATTGATAAACATCTAAAAAATTAGTTTTATAGATAATTGCGGCACAACTAAGTGCAATCCCACTTGCGGCACTATTTACTGGCTGAGCTGCTTCAACTTTAAGTAATGATGTAATCTTTTTATTAATAATTTGATATAATTCTTCAATAACAACAAAGTTTTGACTTGCTTCATTCATTTGCTGTAGAACTAGAGGTTTGACAGTACTAGTTCCTAACTTTGTCATATACCCACAAGCATTAATCACTTGCTGACATCCTAATTTTTGATATATATTTTTTGCCTCCATTTTATTCACCTTTGCTTTCTTACCATAATATTTTTCCATTAATGATTGTTCTAATTGGCTCAATAACTTAATCAAGTACTATTTCATGTTGATAACTATCAAGTACTGTTACTTTTTTATTAATTACTTTAAAAAATGTTAAATTAGCTTGATTACCAATTTTAATTTTCCCCATTGTTTTAAAATTGAAAATTTAAGCAGGTTTACTTGTTACTTTTGCAATAACATTGGCTAATGTATAGCCTAGTTTTAGCATTTTACTCATCACCATTGCTAGACTTGTGACAATATTATTATTTTTATTTTGATAATAAATATCACTACTAATAATCTATTTTTTTATTAAATACTTTTTCAGCTCGCAAATAACTAAAACTTTCACTGCCATGTTCTAAATCAAAATAAATTCCTTGGTTTTTTGCATTAAGCGTTGCAACAGTTGGTGCTCCTTTAGCATTAAATATTTCATAATTTTTTTGATGAAAAACATGCGTAATAATATCACCACGCGTTAAATTATTAATAATACTTGCAAAATGGGGAGGAGTATTTCCTAAATGTACCATTAATGGAAAATGACGGGAAATTTTTAACCTTGCTTGGTTAAAGCGAACTAATGAATTAACTCCAGTATCACCAACAACACTAGAACTTAATCTTATTTTTGCCCCAATAATAAAATCTTGATACTTCTTTATCGTTTCCAAATATTCATCAAGTAAAAGATAAGCACTATTACTTAATTCATTCTGTTTACTAAGACCAATTGCGGAAACATTTAATAAGCTTCGAATTGGGGTTTGATATTCTTTTGCAATCTGATAAAAATTATCAAGATCATTGATTCCAATACTACCAGCATCAATAAGCAAACAAACACCTTGCTGATAACCTATTTGATCTGGGTCAGCATAGTAAATTGGACTTTTAGAATAACAATGTGTATGTAAATCAATTCAACCATAACTAACATATGTATCTGGTTCAAAGTTTATAATTTTACAAGTATTATTATTCCTTTAAAAATTACTAAGCTCATTTTTTGACAAAATAGCAGTAATTTTATCGCCAGTAATAACTATATTTAAAACATTATTATTAACATCTCGGACATGCTTTAATAAGTACATTTTGGTCTCCAACTATTCTTATTTTAGTTGCTCAAAAATACTCGTTTTAATTTCATAACCTTTATCTTTTACTTTTTGCTTAAATAATTTCTTTTGACGATATTTTATTTTTAATGCCGTTGGTCAACGTCAAGATTCAGTATAAACAATTTCACTATTAACATTATTAACTTTAATTAAATCAAAATTAATTTTAAATAAATTCATGTCAATAAAAGTTGCTAATTCAATTTCCTTTGTATAATGATTTTTGGTTAAAACATAATGCAAAGTTTGATTATTGAACTTTCGAATAAATACTTGCCCAGTTGAACTATCTTTTGTAATTTTAGTTTTAGCATCTTGATTTAAAAATTTATATAAAATTTCAAAAATTTCAGTTGGCATTGCTGGAATTTCAAAATGAACAGCAACAGCCATAATTCGTTTTTGTTCTTGTTGAGTATTTTGATAGACTGCCTTTTCATAATTATATACTTGTTCTAAAAGATTATTCTCCATCGCTTTTGTCATTCGTTTCTAAAACTTTACGTTTATTTTTATGAAAATCATATTCAGTTAATGAACCATCAATACTTAATAAAATAAGTGCAGTGTCTCCAAAGAATAATCCTAAGACTCCATTAATTAATATAATACCAATTAATGTCAACATTATAACTACAATTCATCGTCATAAAGAATGTTTGTGATGATTAATCATAAAATTAAATCATCCAATTAAGATAAAAACTAATCCAATTATTAACATAATTTTATTATTTTTAGTTGTTTTAAAAAACTTCCTAAATTTCATTTATCCATTCAAATTATTGTAAAACTAATTAAAGTGCCAAGAAAAAGCAATCATTGCAAAAAATACAGATATTTTTTAGTCTTAACCATCCTAACTTTCCTTTCCTGTCCGTTCATACAAACAAATTAAATGTTCAGCAAGATCAAGAATAATAATTGCTGAATTAAAATGGTCTTGGGGATGAACAGCTAATACTGTCATTGGATATTGCTCACCATTAGCTTCATGTTGAATTAATTCCGCATGAAATTTATGTACTTTTGTTAACTCTTGGTGCGCTTCATTAATTAACTCTCGTGCAACACCATATTCATTTGTTTGTGCTTTTGCCAATGCTTTTAATTCTAACGATTTGGCATTACCCCCATATGTTATTAGACTAAAAGAATAATTAACTAATTGTTCTATTTTATCCATTAATTTTCACCTCTTTCTGATTTGTTATTTCAGTTTCTCGTTTAGTAGTTACCCGATCAAACCAAAGCACAAATGGTAGTCATATTGCAAGCGATACTCCTAAAACAATTAAACTAGTAATAATCGCTTGTCATTGTCCCCCTGAGGCAAAGTATGCACCAATTGGGCCCGGAACTGTCCATGGAACGGATGCAACTCAATTTATTCCCATTGCTTTTTGAGCCCCAAAACCAACAATTGCTCCAGCAACTGGTGAAAAAACAAATGGCACTCACATATAAGGATTAACTAAAATTGGTAATCCAAATAAAATTGGTTCATTAATATTAAAAATAATCGGAATTAAAGATGTTCGGGTCGTTGTTTTTACTAGTTTAGACTTCGCAATAATTGAACCAATAATAACTAATCTAATTGTTGAACCAGCCCCACCATATTGAGCAAACCACTGAAAAAATGGTTCAACAAAATCATTTTGAATTAAATTCCCATTTTGCAATGCATTTTGATTTTCATCTAACGCAATAATTCAAAATGGATGAGTAACAGATTGAACTAAACTCCCCCCATGAATTCCAAATCGTCATAAAAAAGTAATTAAAAAGACAACAATGATAACACCACCAATATTTTTAACTAAAAATGAACCAAAAGGACTAAAAAAATCATTTAAAAATGTTGTCATATCAAAACCAACTACAAAATGAATGAAGGCAATAATAATAGCAATAAACATAATTGGAACTAATGCTAGGAATGAGTTTCCGACTGCTTCAGGAACCTGTTTAGGCAAACGAATTGTAATTCGATATTTAACACATACGCGATACATTTCAACTGCAATTGTTGAACCAATAATTGCAAAGGTAACGATGCAATAATTCCATTTCTAATTCCTAATAAATGTCGTTGACTTCCAATTTTAGAAAAGTATGGTACCATTTTTTTATTAATTAAGTAACACAACTGTCCCAAAGGATTTTTAAATTAAGTAACACAA
This sequence comes from Spiroplasma sp. ChiS, assembly GCF_002968355.1. Lineage (NCBI taxonomy): Bacteria > Bacillati > Mycoplasmatota > Mollicutes > Entomoplasmatales > Spiroplasmataceae > Spiroplasma > Spiroplasma sp. ChiS. The sequence goes on from NZ_PUUH01000074.1 coordinate 16,540, forward strand.
CAGCAGAAAAGAATTTTAAAGAAAATCGAAATTTTTAAAATTGACAATTAACAAGAAATAAATATAATAAAATTATGTGTATTAAATAAACACAAAAAGAAAGGAATTAAGTTATGAAAAAAATTTTAAGTTTAATTGGAACAACAGCTATAACAACAAGCGGAGTAGCACCTTTAATGGCAATGATGCCAAATAATTTTTCTAATTCTACAAGTTCTTCTGAAATCATAAATACAAGCGGAGTAAATAAAATTTTAAAAGATGAATTAATGACTACTTTTATTACTGAATTCCCTACACAAAACACTAGAAGAACTATAACTAGTTACAATTTTGAACCGTGAGTTCTTTATTTATCAGATAATTCTATGCAACAAATAAATCAAATTTATTTACATGAAGAAAATTTAAATAACAATATTATATATATAATTAATTTTATAATTTCTAAATTAGTAGAAAATAATGAAGAAACTAATGAGTTTATTTCTTTATTAAGAAGAAATAACGAACAATTTTATATATTATTTTTTCAATCACTTAACAGTTTACTTTTAAATGAATATGAATCTTTATTTATAAATAATAGAAATGGTTTAATTTTTTTAATAGAAAATAATGGTAATATAAAGAGCGTTCATTCTCAAACATAATAAATTTTTTTTAGTTAAAGCAATAAAATTTTTTTGTTTTTTATTTTATAAATATTTTTAATATATAAAGTAAATTGACAATATTAAAATTAAAAATAGGCATCGTGTACGATGAACCCGTAAAAAAGCAACTCTTGTTAGAGTTGTTTTTTTATTTGAAATAAAACAACTCCTAAAAGGAGGTAATGATAATTAAACAACAAAAAATATGTGATGTTAATGATTGTTATCAAGTAATATCATTCATTACTAAAGAATTTGTATCAAATAAAGTTTTATGAACTTGTGAAAAACATAAAAATTTATTGAATAAAGTAAAAGATAAAACACAAAAGCAATTTTATCAAAAACTAGAAAATTCAAAAATTATCTTTGAATGAGAAACTGGTTTGTTAAAACTTTGACTTTATAAAACAACTTAATGCAGAGTGGGACGGTTATTTTAAATAACTAAGTGCTTCCATAAGAACATGAGTTTATACTCATTCCCACAGCCGCCCGAGGCAAGTACTGAAATAGTGTATGAGTAAAGAGGTAAATCGGCGTTGGTTATTATTTTTAATAACTTGCGATAGTGGTGATGTGTCCAAGGCTAACATCGAACCACAATAAAAATAGAGATGGTGACACAAAAAATTAAATTTGCGATTAGCATTCGGTCCTTCATATGGGTGCAAGTAAATTTAATTTCAAAAACTGAGCGCTGCCTCCTTGAAAAAAGAACGGATGAAGGAAGATATATATGTCTGGCGTCTAATTTAAAAATATAGTTGCAGATTTTTAATAGATGCTAAAACAAACATAACACCGCCACCGCTTACCCCAGTAAAGCGGATGGCGTAGTAAATAAATAGATAAATACTTTATATAACTAACTCTCGATTTGGCACTTTCACTTGGAAGTGAGTGCCAGCGAGTTAAAGATAGGAGAAAAAATGATGGAATATAAAAGTAAATATATTAATAAAACTTGAAATGAAATAACAACATCATTTGATTGAGTTAATTGTCAACCTATTGATTGTCGTATTTCACATCATAAAAAACATTATGATTTTCAATGTTTAGAATGAGCAAAAATGTACTTAAATTTATTTAAAGATAAATGAGGTGTTATTGCTTCTTATATGGAACATTACAAAATTAACGATATTTTAGATTTAGCATCAGATGGATGAAAAATATTACAATTTGAGAAAAAAATAAAAGGAATAATTTAGGAGGTAAAGATGAAAAAGAATAGTTGTCTTAAAAAAAATATTGAGGTTATTGCTTTAAATGTGATAAACAAAATAAATATATCCTTACACACAATGAAATTACTGATGAACATTAAGCATTAGGTAAAAAGAATTAGGAGGAATTAAATTATGAATAAAAGATACTTATTAATATCAAAATCAGAAACTATGTTTTGAATAGATACTGAATTATTTTATACCTTAGAAGAAGCAGAGATTACTGCTAAAAATATAAGTAAAAATTTTTTTGAAACAACTATTATTGATTTAGAAAATATTAAATGAAAAGGAAATAAATAATTATGAAAGAAATTAGAAATTTAAAATTATCAGAATTTCAAAAAGAAATTATTAATAAATTAGATGATGAATACTACTATAAAATTTCATTCCAGGAACAAGATAAAGATGCTGTTATTAATATTATTGATAATGATGGTAATTTCTTGTTACAAATATTAAGTAGCGACGACTATGTATCAATAAAGGAGCGAATAAAAAATGTGGAAAAAAACACTGAAAATATTAACGGATATCTTAAAAAAGAATTAAATAGGTGTAAACAATATACTGAAATTATTGAAAATAATAAAAAACTATTAAAGTATTAGAACTTATATTAAAGGAGAATAAATAATATGTGAAAAGATGAAGATGGCAAAGTTTACACAGAAGAAGATTTATTTAATGAAGCATTAGAAGAATGTCATTCAGAAGAAAGTGCTTATGACTATATTGATACTTTAATTGCAGAAAAGAATTTGGAGGAATTATAAAATGAAAACATTACAAGATTTAATTAAAGATTTAACAGATATTACTGTTGAAGAACAAAAAATAAGTAATTATTTAGAAGAAGAAGTATTATATTTACAAGGTGCTGATTTATATAGTGCTGATTTACATTGGGCTAATTTAACTAATGCTAATTTAGATAAGGTTAAAATTACAAAAGAACAATTAGAACAATTAACTGTTATTGAGGAGGAAGAATAATGAATATAACAGAAACAATTAAATTTAACAAACTTAAAGCAGAAAATGAAACACTTGAAGCAGAAAATGAAGCACTTAAAAAAGAACTTGCAAAATTAAAACAACAAATATTATATAAAGAAGATTTTTGATTTCAATTATATTGTATAAATTGTGAAAAAGTTGACAAATGTATATTATCAAGTTGTTCAGAAAATACTTGAAGAAACAACTATGTTTTAAAAGATAATTCTAAATCTAAATATGACACATTACCTAGTAAGGAGGATAAATTAAATAATGAATAATATAGTTCAAAATGTTTCTTTCCCTTTTGCAATTAAAGGTAATGATTTTAAAGAATTAAGTTTAAAAGCATTAAATATTAAAAAATGAATTGATGAAAATGGACAAGAATTAGCAGAATTTATATACAGACAACAAGCTTGATTAATAAAT
>NZ_PUUH01000075.1:0-1840 GCF_002968355.1 Spiroplasma sp. ChiS
ACAATTGAGGCACCAGCAAAAATTATTGCGGAAAATATTAAATATGTCAGTAAAGATGAATGATGAAATCCAACTAAAATTAAAGTTTTTGAAGCTATCCAAAATATAGATAAATTATTAACAAAAAATGACTATGAAATAACTTGTACTTGTCTAGACTTTTTTGATAATGGTCATTTAGATTTATCAACACCAAAAATATTATCTTTATTAATTAAAGCAAAAAACAATGCTTATGGTTCTACTAGTAAAATAGATATTACTTTGCCAATAGCAACAACAAATTAAATTCATTTTTATTTAATTTTATAGAAAAAACTCTTGATAAAATAAAAAACTATAAACAAAATTGTTTATAGTGTATAATATTTATGTAATTAAATATTTTTAAAAAAAATTAGTGATAGTAATTTATTGCTACATAAATTACTATCGTGGAAACACTAGTTAACACCTAGCGTTTCCACAGACAATTTTAACATATTTTACTGGGGTATTTATTTATACTCTTGTGAAATATGTTATAAATTGCTTGTGGGAATAGTGCGGTTGTGCTATTCCTATTTTTATTGTTCAGAAAGGAATACAGCAATGAAAAAAATATTAAGTATTTTAACGATATCAACTTTAACAGCGAGCATTCCCGCCCCGTTGCTAGCAGCAGTACCACTAACTAATACTTTGACATCTAAATCAAACAACGATTATCTACCAATAAAAGAAATTAATGGTATTACTGACAGAGTTAATTCTATTGCCGTTGATACCAAGGATAACATTTATTTTTGCACAGATAATGGTGCGTTTGTGTTGAAACACGGTGCAACAACCCCAACCAAAATAAATGGAATAAAAGGAATTATTAATCATATTTCTGTTGATACCAAGGATAACATTTATTTTGCTGGTGGAGATGGTGCGTTTGTGTTGAAACACGGTGCAACAACCCCAACCAAAATAAATGGAATAAATATGACCGCTTATTCTGTTGCAGTTGATAGTAAAGATAATGTTTATATTTCTTGATATTTTGGTATACATAAATTATTGGTTGATTCAGATACTTTAATTAAAATAAATGGAGTAGAAATTAATACAGATATTCTTAACATTGATAGTAAAGATAACATTTATTTTGCTGGTGGAGATGGTGCGTTTGTGTTGAAACACGGTTCWACAACMCCAACTAAAATCGATGGAATAGATGGACTGATTTATTCCCTTGCTGTTGATAATTCAAATAACATTTATTTTGGTACGGATAATGGTGTATATAAGTTGTCTGCTGGTGCAACAACCCCAACAAAAATAAATGGAATAAGTGGTTTTGTTAAAACAATTGTGGTTGATAGTAAAGATAACATTTATTTCGGTACAAATAGTGGTTTATTTGTGTTGAAACACGGTAAAACAACACCAACAAAAATAAATGGGATAAGTGGTTTTGTTAAAACAATTGCGGTTGATAGTAGCAATAACATTTATTTTGCTGGTAATGATTGAGTTAAATTTACGACAACGGTTTTAGATTGGGTAAAACAACAAAGTCAGCTTACGGTGGATAGCACAAAAACCCAAACTTGGACTCGCCCCGACTTGCTTAGTGTTGATGGGGAGTTAAACATTGATATTGCCAACCCCAACATTGATAAAGTTATTTTTGATAATGTCCAACAACCACAAACAAGCAAACAATGAAAAATAAATGTTAAACCCGAAACGACAGCCCGCGACCATAATTTACAAGTAATGTTTACTTTGGATGGTAAACAATATACGAGTGAAATTACGGTCTCAATGCAAGCGAAAATTGACCCACCAACACCAAGTAAGCAAGAAA
>NZ_PUUH01000076.1:0-1837 GCF_002968355.1 Spiroplasma sp. ChiS
GACAAATTGAAATATCACAAGAATTATTAGCAAATTATATTGATAATTATATAAAAAATATTTCCGTTAAACTTGATAATAAAAGTATTATATATAATTCTAATAATGAATTATCAGTGCCTTTTGATAATGATACGATTTATTATGAAAATAATGTATGAAAAGCAAAACAAGGCGGTGATATACCATCTGATGTTATTAAAGATAGTGATTTAAATAAAGATTATATTGATAAAGAAGATGGAAACTTGATAATAAAAGTATTATATATAATTCTAATAATGAATTATCAGTGCCTTTTGATAATGATACGATTTATTATGAAAATAATGTATGAAAAGCAAAACAAGGCGGTGATATACCATCTGATGTTATTAAAGATAGTGATTTAAATAAAGATTATATTGATAAAGAAGATGGAAAATATATTGTTAAAAAAGCACAAAGTGGTAGTTCAATAACAGTTAATGCCCCATTACATCAAAAAGATGATAGTAGTTTAGAATTATTATTATCAGATGAATTTGATATTGAAAATAATAAATTATCTTTAAATAAAGGTTTAAAAAATACTATTGAACAAATGTTAAAATGAGTGTTTGAAATAAATAAAAAAATAAAATGAGAAAAAGTAAGTATATCTTATACACCTGATAGTTCAACTTATATTGATATTCCTGAATTTTCAGAAAAATATCGTTATGATGTTAGAATATCACCAACTAATTTTAAAAAAGCTGAGGGGTTTCTATTACTTCGACCACCTTATTTTACCGAAACACAAGCAAATAAAACTTTAACAAAACAACAAAATGATTGTTTTGCTGGTGATGTGGGGCAAACCCCTTATGACCTTTCTTTATATAATTCTAGTGGTCGGGTTTATTTAACTGATGTTTCTACTGGTAATAATACAAAAATTAATAGTGTTCGTATTTTTCGACAAGAGGTGTAAATATGATAGATAAAGAAAATATTATTATTAAAAATGAAAATGGTACTTATTGACAAAGATTAGGTTTTGAACAAAGAAATCCAAGTCAAAGTTTTAAAGCATGAAAAAATCGTAAGTTTTTAAAATATGATAAATATCCATTTCATATTAAAAAAGCATATATTATGCGATATAATGGTTTATCAATTTTATATCATACACCATTTTTAAGTTTATATGGTTTATTTTTTACTAGTTTACACTTTAATTGAATACCAACATTAGAACCAGTTAAATTATATTTTATATTTAATATTATTTGGTTGATTAATATTTCGTAAATATCTTAAAAAACATAATGTTAATATTTGTCATAATTGTAAACAGCTTGATTAACGACAAAAATACCTAAAATACCAGCAATTAAATTACCGATTGGTAAATGTTTAGAACAAGTTTATAAAACTCCAAGTTATATTTTATATTTAATATTATTTGGTTGATTAATATTTCGTAAATATCTTAAAAAACATAATGTTAATATTTGTCATAATTGTAAACAAACAATAGAACAAGTTRAAAGTTGAAATCAATATTGTCTTAAAAAAAGATGAAATAAATAACATTTAAAAAAATAACCTTAATTGGTTATTTTTTATTTGTTTTTAAGATAATTAAATTCTTTTCACCATATTTATTGATTAAATATTCTCAGTCTCAKGTTGAATTTATATTTACATCTTCAATATCARTACCAGTTATATATTCACCAAGAGGAGTTTTACAWGGRMKATTACCTTTTTCAGAACGATAAYATAAAATATATTTATTCATTTTTATTATCTCCTTTATTATTTACAATATAATAATTGATAAAATGCTGTACTCGTTGGTTATGTGTAT
>NZ_PUUH01000077.1:0-1835 GCF_002968355.1 Spiroplasma sp. ChiS
TTGATATTTAGATCAAAAAAGTAAAAATAAAACAGTAACGGATTTAGAAACTTTTTGATATTTAGATCAAAAAAGTAAAAATAAAACAGTAACGGATTTAGAAACTTTAGTATCTTATTATGATAATCCAATTTCAGAAAAATCAGATTTATATAACAAAAAACGTTGATTATATGTTGACCAACTTCGCAGTGAAAATGTAAAAGATTGATTTAAAGATGCGCATTCATGAACCTTAAATCCTAATAGTAAGAATTATGATGAGGAGACAAAATTTGATCAAGGAATTTTTTATCATGTTTTACTTAATGCTTACTTACAAAAAGTGCAAACAAATTATGATGTTCAATTAAAAAATATTTGAAAGGAATATAGCACTGAAGATGATAAGGAAAATATTCAAAATATTATTAGTCCTGATATTGCAGGAATTACTTTAACTTTTACGGTCTGAGATCCTGAAAAATGAACTAAACATTTTGTTGATGCGCATCCTGTTGTTAATAGTAATGAGAATCTTTTTGAAAATTTACCAATTTTACCAATTGAACAAAAAATTGGAGTTAAATTAGTTGTTGCAAATATTTATGGAACAGTTTCTAGTTATTTAATTGGAAGTTTTGTAATTTCTAATTTATTAGGAATTGAATAAACTAGATTTGTTATTTTTTCTAAAAAGAAATAAAATGTAATTTTCCGCAAGGACAGTTTTCTACGTTTATTATAACGTTAAGGTGTGTTTGGGGTTATTAACCGCTATATAAATCAGTAACTCTACACCCAAACACTTAAAGCGGTTCAGGGTTATCTTAAAAATAAATGAAAGGCTAACAGTTGAATGTTAGTTTTTTAATTTGAAAAAAATAAATTATCCGATAAAATTTATAAAGAGATAAGTGAGGTTTTGATGGTGGCGAAAAAAGTTATTTTAATTGTTGGACCAACAGGAAGTGGTAAAACTGCTTTATCAATTAAAATCGCTCAGCGTTTTAATGGCGAATGTATTAATGCTGATGCAACCCAAATTTTTAATGGGTTAAATCTTGCAACAAATAAAGTAACACCATCTGAACAAGTTGGAATTCCACACCATTTATTATCAACAATTGATTTAAATGATAATTATTCCATTAAGATGTACCAACAGCAGGGACGAAAAATATTAGCCCAATTATGAAGTAAAAATAAAATTCCAATTGTTGTTGGTGGTAGTGGGTTATATATTAATGCACTATTAAAGAATTACCAATTTTCTGATCAGGGTCGTGATTTATTAAAAACAAAGGAATATGAACATGTTTCAAATTATGCTTTATGAGAAAAATTAGCAACAATTGATCCACAAGAGAGTACTAAAATTCATCCCAATAACCAAAAACGAGTTTGGCGGGCATTAGAATATTATTTACAAACAGGAATATTAAAATCAAGTAATGATCATCACCGAAATGAATGATATATTGAACCATATATTATTGGGTTATTACCAGATAAAGCAGAACTGCATCAATATTTATTTGATCGGGTGTTACGGTTAACAGAGCAAGGTTTATTTGCTGAAGTTGAAGCAGCATATAAATATTGTAATTATGATTTAACAAAGCAAAGTATGAAAATTATTGGTTGTTCAGAAATTATTCGTTATTTAAAAGGTGAGCTTTCATATGAAGCAACATTAGCAGCAATGATTCAAGCTAATAAAGTTTATGCTAAAAAACAAATCACATGGTTTAAACACCAATTAACAAATGTGCATTGATATTCATTTTCCTATTCACAGTTTGATAATCTTTGCCAGAAAATTATTGTTGAATTAAAAAATAGTAACTATTTAA
>NZ_PUUH01000078.1:0-1833 GCF_002968355.1 Spiroplasma sp. ChiS
GAAGATTAAATTCTAATTCATATAATGCTATTTCTGAAAAAATAATTGATAATTTTGATTTAATTAATAACATTATAGAAAAAACAAAACAAGATTATTATCAATTAAATACCAATGATGAAAAAAGTTATTTTTCTTTTTTTCCAAGTACTAAAGGAATACCTTATTCATATATAACAGAAATAAGTAACCAAATTAACAAAGTAAACAACTACTTAAATTGAAATAATTTAAATATAGTTGTTAAGGGAGGAATTATTGGAGCAGTAATTTGTGGTTCTATATTAATTATTTTTTTTCATCTGCAGCAGCATTTTTTGGATTAGCTAATAATAATATAAGATTTATGGCAAATGGAATTGTTAACAATGCTAAAATAGGAATATTGATAGGCTATATTTTTGGTTCTGGTATAGCATGAATCATAAATTAGTTAATATATTCTACTTTTCTTCGGCTTGTATTTACATTCAAAAAATTATTACATTTAGTAAAATATTATTTTAATTATATATTAAAGTGGGCTTGCAGTAATTTTTAAAACATCATTTTTATTTTACTTTTATTTTTTATAAAATCAAATTTTATTAGAAGAATCAACTATAATTTTTAACCTATTTATAAGTCCTCCATAAGTTCTCCTAATTTCAAAATTTTCTAATTCTGCTCTAATTAAAATTTGTAAATTTAAATGATTGTTATTTGAATTTCCTTCAGTTGTATTAATTTGTTCTTCATTTAAATTAACTTCTAAATATAATCTTATATTTGCAGAACCCCATGCATTTTCTAAATGTAAATTTCTTTCTTCACTAATAGAATTAGAATTAGAAAAATTATTAACATTAATATTTTCTAATACATATTCATTTGACAACAGAAAATCATGATAAGACTTTATATTAAAACTCATTAGAATACCATTTTCTAAATAATTTCTTTTAAAATTTATTAGATCAAAGTTATTTATTAATTCTTCTCTAGTGGTAATTCCCAATATATTAGTTAAATCAAAATTCATTAAAAAAACTTGTTTTTCAGAATCTACTTCTAATATATTACTTTCAAATACACCGTTACTTTGATAATATTTAATAATATTATTTTCTTCAATAGTATTAATAAAACCCGGTGTCATTGCCATTAAAGGTGCTCCTCCACTCGTTGTTATAGTAGTTGCTCCGATTAAACTTAGTAGTTTTTTCATATATATCATTCCTTTCTTTTATAAAAATAGAAATAATAGGCTTATTTTCCTTATTATTTCCATAAATTTATAGTTGTAGTTCGGTTTTAAAATCGTCTTTGTCTTTGTGCAACAAGTCATTTGATGAGCATATCTTGGTAGGGGAGTTCATAGCAATTTATTTTTTAATTGTTTCTTTGCGGTTACTACTGTCAACATTGAATTTACCCCCAATCGCATAAACACCAATCATAATAATTGCTGATACAACTGCAATAGCAATTAATGTTGGCAAAGCAATCCCTAAAATTTTGTTAAGTAAATCATTTACCCCGCTTGTTGCTAACAAAGTCATCATTATTCTTCACCACCTTTATTGTTTTTGTCTCCTTTTTCTGCCTCTTCTTTTCTAACTTTTTCAACTAATTTATCGTGGCGGCGTTTGTTAATTTTTGGTAAAAAATATTTATCAAAGACAAATCTTTTAAAGAACAAATATGCAAGACCAAGACCGGCCAACACACCAACAACAACACCAATAATTCACAATTTACTATCGCCATTTTTCTTATTGTCGGGTGTCTTGCTGTCTTTGATTTGCAAAGTAAAACTGTCTGCTGTGGCATTATTGTATTTAACAGTAATGT
>NZ_PUUH01000079.1:0-1800 GCF_002968355.1 Spiroplasma sp. ChiS
GGCGGTCTAGCCCAACAGTAATCAGTCTGGAAATAATAGACGCTTTAACAAGCGATAGTGGTGATAAGTGCGAGGTCAACATCAAACCACAATAAAAATAGAGATGGTCACTTTATAAATAAATTTGCGATTAGCATTAGGTTCTTCAAGGTGCGAGTGAATTTATTTTAAAAACTGAACGCTTTGACCTGAAATGGTGCGGATGAAGGGCGGTCTAGCCCAACAGTAATCAGTCTGGAAATAATAGACGCTTTAACAAGCGATAGTGGTGATAAGTGCGAGGTCAACATCAAACCACAATAAAAATAGAGATGGTCACTTTATAAATAAATTTGCGATTAGCATTAGGTTCTTCAAGGTGCGAGTGAATTTATTTTAAAAACTGAACGCTTTGACCTGAAATGGTGCGGATGAAGAAATGTAATTATATGGCGTCTTAACTATACAAACAACTACAAATTGTAGAACATTGTAGTTAATATACCAACAATTACCAAAATTAATAATCAGGAGGTAAAGATGAAAAAGAATAGTTGTCTTAAAAAAAGATATTGAGGTTATTGCTTTAAATGTGATAAACAAAATAAATATATCCATACACACAATGAAATTACTGATGAACATTGAGCATTAAATACTAAAAAGAATTAGGAGGAATTAAATTATGAATAAAAGATATTTATTAATATCAAAATCAGAATTTATATTTGGAATAGATACTGAATTATTTTATACCTTAGAAGAAGCAGAGAATACTGCTAAAAATAAAAAGTATTTTGAAACAACTATTATTGATTTAGAAGATAAAAATATTAAATGACAAGGAGATAAATAATATGTGAAAAGATGAAGATGGCAAAGTTTACACAGAAGAAGATTTATTTAATGAAGCATTAGAAGAATGTCATTCAGAAGAAAGTGCTTATGACTATATTGATAATTTAATTGCAGAACAGAATTTGGAGGAATTATAAAATGAAAACATTACAAAATTTAATTAAAGATTTAACAGATATTATTGTTGATCAAGAAAAAATCAATGATTATTTAGCAAGTGAAGCATTAGATTTACGAGGTGCTGATTTAAATAGTGCTAATTTAACTTATGCTGATTTACGATGTGCTAAATTACAAGATGCTATTTTAATAGGTGCTGATTTACAAGATGCTGATTTACGATGTGCTGATTTACGATGGGCTGATTTACAAGATGCTAAATTACAAGATGCTAAATTACGAAGTGCTAATTTAACTTATGCTGATTTACGATGTGCTAAATTAGAGGGTGCTGATTTACAAGGTACTTATTTAATAGGTGTGAATTTACAAGATGCTGATTTACGATGTGCTGATTTACGATGTGCTGATTTAAGAGATGCTAATTTAAAAGGTGTTAATTTATCTTTTGCTAAATTAAAAGATATTAAAATCACCAAGCAACAATTAGAACAATTAACTGTTATTGAGGAGGGTGAATAATGACTATAACAGAATCAATTAAATTTAACAAACTACAAGAAGAAAATGAAGCACTTAATAGCAAAATACGAACACTTAAAGCAGGAAATGAAGCACTTAAAAATAAACTTGATGAAAAAGATAAAGAAATTAATAAACTATTAATGATTTGTTTTCATATTGCTAGTGAGGAGGATAAATAATGAAAAATATAGTTCAAAATGTTTCTTTTCCTTTTGCAATTAAAGGTAATGATTTTAAAGAATTAAGTTTAAAAGCATTAAATATTAAAAAATGAATTGATGAAAATGGACAAGAATTAGCAGAATTTATATACAGACA
>NZ_PUUH01000080.1:0-1761 GCF_002968355.1 Spiroplasma sp. ChiS
TGAAGCGTGAATTATATTAATTCCATTTGCTATATTTTGTATTATTAAAATCTTAAACTTTTTCCGTGTTATGGTTAAAGGATTTTAATATTTATTATAATCGATTATATCTTAGTTAAGGCACACTAGGAAGTTAGGAAGTTTTAGTGAAATAATTGTTTTAATTGGTGATACCATTCATGATAATCAAAAAATAGATGGTATCACATTTGTAAAAAATGAATTTATTAAATAGAAAAATGAACTTATTATATTTACTATTAAAGTTCTTAATAGTTATTTTCAGTGTGCCAATTTTTATTATTTTTATATTTAACAATGTTTATTAACAATGTTTATTAACAATGTTTATTACAATTAAAAAACATTATATAAACATTATTTATAACATTGTTTATTAAACAAATATTTAGTTAGGAGACTATATTATGGATATGAAATTTAAAACAACTAAGGAATATAAAAAATTAAAAAAAGAATTTATTATTATGAATTTTGGTTTTGTTTATATTTATTTTTTTATATTAATTGTTTCTGGTCTTTGTATTGTTCTTATAATTTGTTCTTTAAATGTAGGAGATATTATAGGTATTATATGGTATTTTTTCTGTTTAATCCTTTTTGTTGTATTTTTACCATTTGTAATTATGGAACATATATCAGAAGTTAAGGAATTTAGAGTTACAGTATTAAAGAAATAATTATTACCGTTAGAAATTATGTTAAGACCAGTAAGGTGAGGAGATGATAAAATTGAGTAATTTTGTTAAGAAAAATCAGAATATAGAAAATTATTTTATTAGTAAGGAATTTATTCCTTTTGCAACAGAAAAAGCAAGTTTTATTAATTTACCTAATCATAATCGTCATATTGGGTTTTGATTGAGTAATAAGTTTATTTATCCGAGTGAAAAACATTCAGAGCAAGTAGCAATCGGTTTGATTTATGATAATTCTTATCCTATTGTAAAATATGATGAAAATTTAAAGCGAAATATTTGAAAATATTTAACTGGAACCGAATTAATCAATTTATATAATCAATATAAACAAAATTATTTTACTAAAATGAAAAAAGCGTTATTTTTAAGTGAACCTAAAAAAGTAAAAGCAAATAATAATAATAATAATAATTTAACAAATTGAAGTGTTGAAAAAGAAGAACAATTAATTCGTGATTTGGAGGAATTATAAAATGGAAGTTAAATCAATAAAAGAAGAACAAAGAGAAGATAGAATAAAGTACGAAAAAAGTAAAGGTTATAAATTATGTGATAATGGTTATATTATTTATAATTCAAATGAATATTATTTTAAATTATTTGGTTGTTCTAACAAATTTATAAAAGCAAAAGTTTATTTTAGAAAGTTTTGTGGCGAATATAGGATTTCATTTTTATGTAAAAAATGTTATAAAAAATTCAAAAAATTCTTATCTCATGAATTTTTTGAACTTTTATATGAGGAATGTTATAAAAAACCCGTGGAATTTAGTGTGTTTAGTTTTGATTATAAAAATGAATATGATTKAGGTTTTTTATAATGAGTTTATATAATTATTGAGTTCAATTTGTTAGTTATATTATTGGTGCAAATGCCCCTGAGTTTTTATATGTTATATCGTTTGTGTTATTTATTGTTTTGTTTTTTGGAATGTTTTTTAAACTTATTCAAAAAATATGGAGTTTTTAAAAATGCAAAATGATTGAATTAAATTAAAAGAGTTTTTTATTTATATTTTTTTGTTTATAGATAAAACGA
>NZ_PUUH01000081.1:0-1752 GCF_002968355.1 Spiroplasma sp. ChiS
TACCATAATTATTAATCGTATAAAACCGATTTTTAAATGCTGAATATAATTTAATATCTAATTGCTTATATTTATCTGAAAAATAAAAATATCGTGGGTAAATTTTAAAACCATTATTTACTAATAAACCATATTTTTTATTATAACCTTGAACATAAGTATTATTCTGAAAAATAAAAATATCGTGGGTAAATTTTAAAACCATTATTTACTAATAAACCATATTTTTTATTATAACCTTGAACATAAGTATTATTCTCTAAATCAAAAATCGTACGTAAATAATTAGTATAAAATTTCTGTGAAATCTTAAACATACTATTTAATAATTTATCAAATTGCAATTTATCGTTAATATTCTCACTCAACAAAATATTATTAAAATTTTGTAATTTCAAGGCAAAAAAGTTAACTAAAACAGTATCATATTGTAAATTATCAATATATCCATTTTCAATAAACGAACTACGATTTTGAAACACTGGCACCAAAGCACTTGCAAAAAACGACTGTAAAAACTTAGGTAAATCAAACTGACCGCTAAACTGTTGATAATACTTTAAATCTTTACTATTTAATGATGAATAAATTGAACCATTAAAATTAAAAACTTCACCCATTCCCGTTCGCATAAAACTAAAATTAAAACTTAAATCATCATTATTAATATTATTTAACTCTAAACTACCAGAAATAATTAAATTTGCTTCATCAACAGTCAAAATCATYCGATAAATTGCTTTTTTAATATTTTTAACATCCAAYTCATCAACCGTCTCAAAATCAAAAATTATCCGCTTTGTACCAACCTTATTCGGATTTTCATAATCAGCACTACCACCTTGCTGAACTCTAATATTTTCTTGCAAAACAGAATATAAAGATAAATCAATAAATTCTTTTACACGATTTTGTTGATAACTATTTCAGTCAGTAATTTCACCGGTGTTTTTGTCGATAGTTGGTAATTGTGGTTCACCATCCCCATCTCAACGATAAATCGTAAAATTAATATTTGGAATAGGTAAAGGACTATCTCATTTTTTATATAAATATAAATTACCATCATTACCTTTTAATAAAATAAAATTATCAAAATTAATTCTAATTTCATTATTAGAATTAAAAAAATTAACAATTTTATAATTTCCAAAATTAAAAATAACTGAATATCATTT
Organism: Spiroplasma sp. ChiS; assembly: GCF_002968355.1. Taxonomy (NCBI): domain Bacteria; kingdom Bacillati; phylum Mycoplasmatota; class Mollicutes; order Entomoplasmatales; family Spiroplasmataceae; genus Spiroplasma; species Spiroplasma sp. ChiS. The sequence continues at coordinate 1,179 of NZ_PUUH01000081.1, forward strand.
ATTATTTATATTTTCAATTTCATTACTATAATTATTTTTACCAATTAATTTTCAATTATCTTGTTTCAACTTAACTCTTGGATAATGATTTTCTTTATAACGCTCAACATTTTCCACAATTTTTTTAGATACATCATACATCTTATATTTTACATCAAAGGCATAAATAAAATCAGTTAAATCATTCAAAAAATTCTCTTTTTTAACATCATAAAATTTTTCAACCATAAACTGATTTTTTAAACTATGTCATTGTCGATAATAATTCAAAAATATTTCATTAGGTTTATCATAAACAACTCCGGTTGAATAACTATCTTGTAAAAAATCTAAATACCATTTATCATTAAACAATAAATTTTTTGATGTTTTTAAAGTTGGATTAATAAAATAATTTGTTTCCGACCAATTTTCAAAAAAACTACTGCGTAAAAACATTGTATTAATAAAATCAATTTCATTAATACCTTTACCAGCAATATTCTCTTGTTTAAGCGTATAATGCTCCTCATTTAAGGGTCTAAACGCCGTTAAAGTAATAAATGGAATAACCAAACCCAAAAAAGTTAAAATA
>NZ_PUUH01000082.1:0-1740 GCF_002968355.1 Spiroplasma sp. ChiS
CGAATAAGGTTGGTACAAAGCGGATAATTTTTGATTTTGAGACGGTTGATGAGTTGGATGTTAAAAATATTAAAAAAGCAATTTATCGAATGATTTTGACTGTTGATGAAGCAAATTTAATTATTTCTGGTAGTTTAGAGTTAAATAATATTAATAATGATGATTTAAGTTTTAATTTTAGTTTTATGCGAACGGGAATGGGTAAAGTTTTTAATTTTAATGGTTCAATTTATTCATCATTAAATAGTAAAGATTTAAAGTATTATCAACAGTTACGGTTGATGAGTTGGATGTTAAAAATATTAAAAAAGCAATTTATCGAATGATTTTGACTGTTGATGAAGCAAATTTAATTATTTCTGGTAGTTTAGAGTTAAATAATATTAATAATGATGATTTAAGTTTTAATTTTAGTTTTATGCGAACGGGAATGGGTAAAGTTTTTAATTTTAATGGTTCAATTTATTCATCATTAAATAGTAAAGATTTAAAGTATTATCAACAGTTTAGCGGTCAGTTTGATTTATCTAAGTTTTTACAGTCTTTTTTTGCAAGTGCATTGGTGCCAGTGTTTCAAAATCGTAGTTCGTTTATTGAAAATGCATATATTGATAATTTACAGTATGATACTGTTTTAGTTAACTTTTTTGCGTTGAAATTACAAAATTTTAATAATATTTTGTTGAGTGAGAATATTAACGATAAATTGCAATTTGATAAATTATTAAATAGTATGTTTAAGATTTCACAAAAATTTTATACTAATTATTTACGCACGATTTTTGATTTAGAGAATAACACTTATGTTCAAGGTTATAATAAAAAATATGGTTTATTAGTAAATAATGGTTTTAAAATTTATCCACGATATTTTTATTTTTCTGATAAATATAAGCAATTAGATATTAAATTATATTCAGCATTTAAAAATCGGTTTTATACGATTAATAATTATGGTAGTGTTTTTAATTATGATTTTTCGGTTGCTAATAATTATGATATTAAGTTAAATTCGGGTTATGTTTTTGGCGGTGATTTACAAAATAAATATGGTTTGCAATATAAAAAAATTGAAGAACAAAAAATCGGTTATAATGTTTTTGAATTGCAAGCACAAAAAGAAAACGATATGTATCGTTATTATGATTTTAATTTTGGGATTTATAATTGACAAGAAATTAATAATGGTGGGTTGTTTCCCGATAAACAATGATTTCAAGTGCAATATATAACTCCTAAAGGTTGATGAGATTTTGAAACTCATATTAAAAATGCCGTGATTTGAATTGTTAACACTATTCCCGGTGTTAAACAAGTTAATGAGTTAGCGAGTGGTGTTGGAAAGGTTTTTGAAACAGTATATAGTTTTTTTAATCAAATATTTGAGGTATGAAAATTTAATCCCGCATTGTATAGTACAATAACAAATATCTTTTTATTAATTATTTTTATGAAATTTGTGCGATTAATATAAAAAAGGAACTGTTATTCAGTTCCTTTTTAACCTTTTCAATCAGTAATCTCACCGGTGTTTTTATCAATGGTTGGTAATTGTGGTTCACCAACACCATCTCAACGATAAATACTTTTATAACCAAAAATTTTTCAAGTATCAGGTTTTAATTGTTCACCTTTTCAATTATTTATAAATCATGTTTTTCCAATTAATTTTAATCCTATATAAGTTTTTAAAGTATTATTAATTTCTTCATTTTTTCCTTCAATTAACAATTTTCAATT
>NZ_PUUH01000083.1:0-1740 GCF_002968355.1 Spiroplasma sp. ChiS
ATTATTATCAACAATTAAATTAGGTAAATTTTTTTCTTCACCATTTCAACGATAAACTTTGAAAAGATCCCCATAGTTTTTATTTCAAAAATGATTATTAGTACTACCCAAAAATGATTTTACTAAAATAATTATTATCAACAATTAAATTAGGTAAATTTTTTTCTTCACCATTTCAACGATAAACTTTGAAAAGATCCCCATAGTTTTTATTTCAAAAATGATTATTAGTACTACCCAAAAATGATTTTACTAAAATAAATAAACACCCTATTATTTTAATATTTAATAAAAGTTTATAATTATTATAATTATCTAAAGTTTTTATTTCTTGTCAATTATAATTTTTAAATCTAACAATTCTTCAATCATCATTTTTATCACCTCGCCATACTACATAATAATACTTATTATAAACTGTATTAAATGGTTTTTCTTGTGGACAAATTCATTCTAAGTTTTCTTTTATTTCTTTGCAATTTGTGCATATTTGGTTTTCTTGTTTTAGTTGTTGTAATTCATCTTCGTTATATTGTGGTATATTATTACAAGCAACTAGACTTGTTGTGCTTGTTCCTAGTAATGTAATTGCTCCTAAAAAACTTAATCATTTTTTCATTTTTATTATCCTTCCTTCTTTCTTAAACTTTTGGAATTGCTGCTGGTAAAACAACATCAAATTCTTTTTCGCCATGTGCTCTATTTTTTCCACTAATTATTATTGTAATTTTTTTGGATATTGTTAAATCAATTTCTCGCGGCTGAAGGTGATTAAAATAATCTTTAAAAGCAATTATAAAATCATTTTCTGTTAATGACTCATCAATTGTTTTAATTGATTCTAAAACTTTAGATTTTAAGGACAAAAATAATTCATATTCTTTTACTGCGTTTGGTTTATTAGCATTAATTATAATGGGAGGATTAATAGAATTAATAAATAAAATATTTTTATCAATCTTTCATTTTAGTTTTTGATTTTCATCTTTTAGTTTTTGATTTTCATCTTTTAAGTTTGGTTCTGTATTATTAACTACTGGTTTTCCACAAGATATTAAATTTGTTGTTCCAATTGTTATTAAACCTACTAAACTTAAAATACTTAATAATCTTTTCATAAAAATCATTTCCTTTCTTAATATTTTTTTATATAAAAATTATATAATGAATGATGCAAATTTAATGATTATTTATCAAAAATATAATTAAAATATAAATATTCAAAAATAATATTTATTTTGATAATATATTAGCAGTATCAAACAACAATTTTAATTTTAAGAAAGGAAATAAAATATGTATCAAATTTGTGAAATGTGTAGAAAAAAAGACTTACAAAAATATATGACTGGTTTTAATGATTCTTTTTTTGTCAAAAATGTGAATTTAAAGGAACGGCAGAAAAAACATTAAAAGAATTAGAAAAAACAGAAAAAATAAAATACAGTAAAGATGAAAGAAAAAAACATTTAGATGATTTAACAAAAAAATTTGAAAGACAAAACAAAAAAATGATTAAAGATTATCAAAATTTTAAAAATAAATCATTAGATAAAAAAGATTTAAATGAAAAAGTAAAAAAATATTTAGAACTTTATAAAAAAAGTTATAAATTAGCAAAGAAAGCAATTGCACTTATCGATATAATTATTGAACTAGATATTGAAGAAACAAAAGAAGAAAATAATGAACTTGTTAATACGGTTAATAAATATCAAGATATAAAAAAAGAAGAATTTT
>NZ_PUUH01000084.1:0-1735 GCF_002968355.1 Spiroplasma sp. ChiS
TTATTAATACTGTTAATAAGATTGCAAAAGATAATTGAAATTAAAAAGTAAAAGAATAAATTATTCCGCGTAATTTATTAGCGGATAATTTATTCAGTAGTGTTTTTAATGGAGCGAAGCGACAACGAGCGGAGCGAGTTTGCAAATTTCAATTTTTTAGTTTTTAGAAAGGAGATGTATTATGCCAACTTGATTAACGACAATATTTAGTGTTGTTATTGTATTAGCAATTTTTCTTTATTTTGGTTTATCAATTTATCAAAAAATTAAACAAATTCGAGGAAAGAAAAAAGAAAAAAAAGAAATTGAAAGAAAGGAGAGTAATAAATAATGTTAGGTATGTATTTAACAACAGCGTTTAATTTTTTAACAGCACCTACACCTAAAACTATGACTGAGGGTATGACTGGTATTTGAACTGGTTTGACTAGTGCATTATGAAAAGTTAAAGAAGGTATAACAAATATTTTACCTGAGATAATGGTTTTCTTAGGTGAAGCGTGAATTATATTAATTCCATTTGCTATATTTTGTATTATTAAAATTTTAAACTTTTTCCGTGTTATGGTTAAAGGATTTTAATATTTATTAAAATCGATTATATATCTTAGTTAAGGCACACTAGGAAGTTTTAGTGAAATAATTGTTTTAATTGGTGATACCATTCATGATAATCAAAAAATAGATGGTATCACATTTGTAAAAAATGAATTTATTAAATAGAAAAATGAACTTATTATATTTACTATTAAAGTTCTTAATAGTATTTTTCAGTGTGCCAATTTTTATTATTTTTATATTTAACAATGTTTATTAACATTGTTTATAAACATTAAATAAACAATATATTAGCATTATGTATAACAATTGTTAATAATCAGTGTTTATTGCAATAAATAAACATTATATAAACATTATTTATAACATTGTTTATTAAACAAATATTTAGTTAGGAGACTATATTATGGATATGAAATTTAAAACAACTAAGGAATATAAAAAATTAAAAAAATGATATATTTTAGTTAATTTTTTTGCTTGATTTTTATATATTTTTCTTTTTATAAGTTCAGTTGTGTTAGTTTATGTTTTTATTTTAAATATAAATAATAACAATAAAGAAATTTTTATTTTGGCATTAGTTTCATGGTTTGTTTCTGTAATTTTGGTAATTGTTCTAACTATTTTGGAACATATAGATTTAAATAAAGGATTTAAAAAACAATTAAAGAAAGAAGTTGATAAAATTGAGTAATTTTGTTAAGAAAAATCAGAATGTAGAAAATTATTTTATTAGTAAGGAATTTATCCCTTTTACAACAGAAAAAGCAAGTTTTATTAATTTACCTAATCATAATCGCCATATTGGTTTTTGATTGAGTAATAAGTTTATTTATCCGAGTGAAAAACATTCAGAGCAAGTAGCAATCGGTTTGATTTATGATAATTCTTACCCTATTGTAAAATATGATGAAAATTTAAAGCGAAATATTTGAAAATATTTAACTGGAACCGAATTAATCAATTTATATAATCAATATAAACAAAATTATTTTACTAAAATGAAAAAAGCGTTATTTTTAAGTGAACCTAAAAAAGTAAAAGCAAATAATAACAATAATAATTTAACAAATTGAAGTGTTGAAAAAGAAGAACAATTAATTAATGATTTAGAAAGTTTAAATTAAATGAGTTTATATGATTATTGAGTTCAATTTGTTAGTTATATTATTGG
>NZ_PUUH01000085.1:0-1723 GCF_002968355.1 Spiroplasma sp. ChiS
AATGTTTTTGAAACAATAAACCCAACATGTTTTTGAAACAATAAACCCAACAATATATAAACTTGATATCGTTAACATTAACGGATGACTAAACAAAACTGCCATTCTGCCAAATAATCAAATCAACCAAGTATCAGAATTATATAAATCCATAATAATATTTTTTGCTGATGTAAATTGATTAATAATAACAGTAATAAAACCAGTTCCAAATATCGCGATTGCCGCAACCAATAAAGCTAATTTAATCATTACTTTTTATCTCTTTTAAATTTAGTACTTCTAATATTTTTTGCTTGATATCTAATACTTTGTCGTTTAAGTTCTTTTTTAACTTGCTGCTTATTACTATTTTGATAAACATTTTTACCAACATTAATACCTTTTCGTACAGTTGACAAATATACTTGCGAAACACCATTATTAACTGTCGAACCTAAATTATTATATTGTGTTGATGTGCCGTGAATTGCATAAATCGATAACTTAATAACCATAAAAAAGATTAAAAAATAAGCAATTGACGTATTTGTCATCGGTAATTTTGTATTTCAAATTACATCAAAAATAAACAAAAATATATTAAAAACAAAACTAAAAATCTTGTCTCAATTACTATTATTATTTTCAACTAATAAATTAATCATCTTTACTATTTCCTTTCTCTTTTTTAGGTTTTAAATTCTTTTTCAAAATATCAATATCAAATAACTCCAATCGTTCTTTAACACTTAATTTTGTGATTTCTGACCAATAAATATTCTTTTTTATTAACAATTTCATCATTCTTTAAATCACGCACAAACTTTAACCATTGACTATCATACTTATTAGCGAATTCAAGGGGAATTATTATTTTAAAAAACCGAATTTCTAACCCAATATCCGACTTATGTTTTGCTCTTTTACCTTCTGCTGTTCGTTCTACTGATTTTGTTTTTCAAATTTCATAATCCGTTATATCTTGGAAAATCCCAATTCGCATAATAAAGAAACGATTAAAAAAATTAAATCTTTTTTTAAATGTAATAGTTTCGTTATCTTCATTATTTTCATTATTATTTTCTTTTTTACAACGAATTAATTTTATAATCGGCTTTTTCAATGAAATTGGAATAATAATCCCACTTGCTAACTGGCGAATATTATTTCAAATCATACCCTCACGCTGAGCAGTAAACAACGCACGATGTCCAAAATGTCTCGCTAAAACAATTCACGGTATTTTACCACTATGAACTTTTTTCTCATCATGAGGACTAGTTCCATCAATATACAAATAACTTTCATCAAATAAAATAACACTATCATCTGGGGGAACCGGTTTTGTTCKATCGGTAAAATCTAAATTTTTAAATGTTAAAACTTTAACTTTATCATCTTCTAACGGATAATTACTATAAATTTCATCTGTCAATAATTTCATAGTTTGCGACAAATAAGTTAAAAGTAATGTTTTACCAGTTCCTAACTTACCAATAATTACCGATAACGGATTATCTCAAACAAAATTCACTAACCGAAAAGCATTTAACTGATAAAAAATATTTTTTCACAATCATCACACAAAATATACACATTGCAAAGCAAATAATATTCAAAATACTAAACCAACACAATACAAAGAAATTAACCAAAGTAATAAATCAATTAAACTAAACAAAAGCATTGAACCACTAATATAACAATAGTTTTTAAAGAAAAATATAAACTTTTTCATTAT
>NZ_PUUH01000086.1:0-1719 GCF_002968355.1 Spiroplasma sp. ChiS
TGGAAAAAGATTAAACCATTACCTTTATTTTACACTATTATTTTACCAATACAATACTTTTTATATATAAATACTAAACAAATAACATAAAAATGTTATAATAAAATTGAAATGCTGTAAAATACGACATTTTTAGTATTTCCATATGGAACAGTACTCAAATTGGACAAGAGGACATCCTGCTAAGATGTTAGGTCGGGTAACCGATGTGAGAGTTCGAGTCTCTCCTGTTCCGCCATTTAACTAGACTTTTTTTACTTAATTTCATAATTCTCCAAAAATAAAAAAATAACTTAATATATTTCATTGCTAATATAGCCCTTAAAACAAGTAATAACACTAAAAAAAGAGATTTAATAATCTCTTTTTTAATTCTTTTTAACAATCATAGTATTAAGCATATCTTTATATTCTTTATCTTGCTTTTCCATATATACCATTGTTTCTTTAATTTTTATTTGAAATTCTTTAAAATGATTAATACACAACTGCACAGGTCAATCACCCTGCATTTGTCTTACTAAATCACCATTTTCATTTTTTTTAAATCTCGCTAATACCTTATCTTTACAATCAGGCATCTCACAATCTAACGATTTTTTAATAACTGCCATTATTTTACCTCTTTTTACCAAATTTAATTTTAATTAAAATATATTTTATTTTTGATATTGTTTATCTAATTCTAAATATTTTTTTACAATATTATAAATTTCTTTCTTTTTAGTTGTTGAATTATTGTTATATGCCCTTGAAAAACTAGGGAAGGTTTTTCTATTATCCATAATACAACAACGTAATTCATTTTTTAAATTATAATAATTTTGATTATCTTTTCAAACATAATTATTATGATTTAACTGTTTTAATTTATCTTCTATTTCTTGTTCAACAGTTTCATTAATTTTTTTATTTTGATTAATTATTACTATAGTAATAATTACTATAACAAATACTCAAAAAATAATGTTGCCTATAATAAGAAGTAATAACCAATTTGGCATTTTTTATTCACCATTAACTTTTACATTACCATCATTATCAATAACTAAATTTGGCTCTGTTGTATCTAAATTTCAACGATATACTAATTTAAAATAATCATTATTTTTATTTCATTTAGTACTAAACCCTATTAATCCTTGCTTTTTAAAAATATATAATTCTTTTTGATTATTTATAGAAAGAATAAAGTTATTATATTCTTCTAATAAACCCTGTCTTTCATATTTATATTTAATAATTTTTCAGTTATCATTTTTATCACCACGTCACACAATAAAGTATCATTTATTATCAACTTGATTAAATGGTTTTTCTTGGGGTGATATTCATTCTAAAATACCATCTTTTGTAGTTATGTTATTTTTTTCTTTTTCTTTTTTTAATTCATCTTCGCTATATTGTGTGTTACAAGCAACTAAACTTGTTGTGCTTGTTCCTAGTAATGTAATTACACCAATAATACTTAATAATCTTTTCATTTTTATTCTCCTTTAACCTTTATATTACCATTATCGTCTATTTTTGGTATATCATTATCGGTTGGAATTGTATCTTTTGTTCAAATATATACTTCTTTTCAATTACTTGACCAACCAATTAAATCAGGCCGCCACTTATTATTAGTAGCATCGCCATCTGTTCCATCTCAAAATTTACGATTAATATTATATTTGTTATCATTAGTAAAATAGATTAATAAGTATCATTTATTAG
>NZ_PUUH01000087.1:0-1707 GCF_002968355.1 Spiroplasma sp. ChiS
TTATTATATTAACTATTTCATCATAGTGTTGTTGTGAATAAATATCTAAATCAATTCCCTTAGGAAACTAATGTCTTAAATCACAATTAATTCGTTCTACAATAGGTTTTTTAGTAGGTTTACCTTTATCACAAAAATAAACTTTAGTACCAATATAAGTCTCAATTTGTTTTCATTCTGAAAACTCTTTACCTTGATCAGTTATAATACCTTTAACTATTTTCTTTAAAATGCTAGTTTTAAAAATAATTTTAATAACTCTAATTACTTCGTTTGGTGTTCTATCTTTTAATTTTCTTACAATTTCAAATTTATTTAATTGCTCAGTTAAAACTAAACAAACAGATTTAAAATCTTTACCAACTATTGTATCCATTTCAAATCAACCAAATTCATTTTTATTACGTTTAGCTTCTGCAATAGTTCAAAAATTAGTTAACTTACCTCGATTATCAATAGTTTGCTTACTTTTATTTTTTCGACCATGAAAATACAAATTACGCTTATTTAAACCAAATAAACCAAGAAAAACATACTTATATAAAAAGTTTTAAAGCATGCCGGAAATTTAATACCAAATTCACGTTTATATTCATAACAAATAATTTCAGACGACCAATGAAACTTATTAAATTTTTCATCTAATCACATTAATTGTTGATATGAAAATTTAATATGTTTGACTGATTTTTTACGTGTAGAAACCACACACATTTTGTATTTTTGGTTTTTACAGTTTTGGAAAGTAAATTTTTTTAATATTTTTAATTAAGAAGTTGAAATTATGCAAACAAAGCAATATTTTATTTTGCAGTCGCTAGTGAAAAAGTATGGTAAAGATAATATTATTAATACTGTTAATAAGATTGCAAAAGATATTAAAATTAAAAAGTAAAAGAATAAATTATCCCCGTAATTTATTAGCGAATAATTTATTCAATAGTGTTTTTAATGGAGCAAAGAGACAACGAGCGGAGCGAGTTTGCAAATTTTAATTTTTTAGTTTTTAGAGAGGAGATGTAATATGCCAACTTGATTAACGACAATATTTAGTGTTGTTATTGTATTAGCAATTTTTCTTTATTTTGGTTTATTAATTTACCAAAAAATTCGTCAAATTCGAGGAAAGAAAAAAGATAAAAAAGAAAGTGAAAGAAAGGAGAGTAATAAATAATGTTAGGTATGTATTTAACAACAGCGTTTAATTTTTTAACAAAGCACCTACACCTAAAACTATGACTGAGGGTATGACTGGTATTTGAACTGGTTTATCTAGTGCATTATGAAAAGTTAAAGAAGGTATAACAAATATTTTACCTGAGATAATGGTTTTCTTAGGTGAAGCGTGAATTATATTAATTCCATTTGCTATATTTTGTATTATTAAAATCTTAAACTTTTTCCGTGTTATGGTTAAAGGATTTTAATATTTATTATAATCAATTATATATCTTAGCTAAGGCACACTAGTTTTTATGTGAATTGAATAAATAATTTTGTTGTTTATTTTTGCACTATACACTGTCTACAAATTTATTTTTAAATAAATTTAATTATTTTGGTTATTATTGATAATGTTAACAAGATGAAAAACCATATTATACATATAAATGATAAATCTATATTGTTTATTATTCATAATATTGAGTCTGTTATGAAAAATATTTTTTTAGTAGGATTTAATAAAAATAAGAATATTTCTATTAA
>NZ_PUUH01000088.1:0-1704 GCF_002968355.1 Spiroplasma sp. ChiS
CTCTAAAATTTTAGATTTGTCTATTCGTAGAATTGAACAATTAATGAAAATTTATGATACACAAAATATGACTTCCTTTGCCCATCATTCACGTGGTAGAACAGCATATAACAAAACAAAACCAGAAATTTGTGAAAATATTCTTAATCTTTACAAAACTAAATATATTGATTTTAATTTTATACATTTTAAAGAAAAATTACTTGAAAATGAAAAAATAAAAATTTCTTATTCAGTTTTGTACAACTTAATGTCTCTAAATCAAATAAAATCTCCTAGAAAACAGAAATTAAGAAAAAAATATAAATCACATCCTTTAAGAGAACGCCGCAAATATTTTGGGGAATTATTACAAGCTGATGTTAGTGAACATTTATGACTAGATAAATCATCCTAAAATATTTTTACATGGTGCTATTGATATGATGCAACAAATACAGTTGTTGGATTATATTTTGATTATCAAGAAACCTTAAATGGTTATTATAATATTTTATATCAAATTTGCAAAATGCAAAATGAAGTGCAACAAATCTTTATTAATTAAATAATATAATAAAAATTACAAAAATCAACCATAAATTTAAAAAAATTAAAAATATTTTAATTTTTCTTTTATTTTATCCATATTTAAACACACTAAAAAATAATTTATTAATTTTAATTAATAAATACATATCTTATTATTTTAATGACATATTTTATAATTTAATATACATTTTTAAATATTTATTGTTTATATATTCTGCAAAAACATTTCTTTAGCACTTATTCAATTTAAACACGGTCGGAGTTTTTCATTTATTACATTTTTAACTACTCAATCAATTTGTTTTTGACTAACATTATTAAAATCAGTTCCAGGAGGAAATCATTTTCTAAACTCACCATTCATATTTTCAATTAAAGGTTTTTGACGAGGTTTGCCAACATCACAAAAATATACTTGTGTTTCAGCAAATATTTCCATTTCTTGTCATTCACTAAATTCTTTACCTCTATCTGTTATTATTCCTTTTATTTTTCCAATTAAATTATTATTTATAACAATATCTTTAAACTTTTTCTCAACTTCCCTAGCAGTATGATTTTCTAATTTTATTGCAAAGTATTTTTTACTTGATTTTTCTACTAAAACTAAACAACTAGATTGATGGTTTTTTCCAACAACAGTATCCATTTCTAATCAACCAACATTAGAAACTTTATTTTCAATATCTCAAATTGACTTAAAATCAGTTAATTTACCACGATTATCAGATTTTCCTTTTGTTTTATATTTTTTACCACGATGTCGCAAATTCTGTTTTAAAAAACCATAAAAACCTAAACGAATTTATTTATACAATTTTTTAACACAAACCGGAAATTTAACACCAAATTTTAAAAAATAACGATAAATAAATTTTCTCGGAGCATCAGGATATTTATTAAGTCTAATTTTCATAAAATTAATCTGTTCTTCAGTAAATTTTGTAGAAACCACATACATTTTGTATTTTTGGTTTTTACAGTTTTGGAAAGTAAATTTTTTTAATATTTTTAATTGAGGAGTTGAAATTATGCAAACAAAGCAATATTTTATTTTGCGGTCCCTAGTGAAAAAGTATGGTAAAGATAATGTTATTAATACTGTTAATAAGATTGCAAAAGATATTGAAATTAAAAAGTAAAAGAATAAATTATTCCGCGTAATTTATTAGC
>NZ_PUUH01000089.1:0-1694 GCF_002968355.1 Spiroplasma sp. ChiS
ATTATGAAATAAACCAATTAACTAAATATTTAGATTTAGCAGAAAAAATGAAATATTACAAAATTATCACGACCATTCCTAGTGCAAAAGAATCAGATTTTAAAAATATGAGTTTAATTGAACAAGAATTTAATGAAATGGTTTTTAAAATCAATCCGATTATGCAAAAAGGATATGATTTGGTGAGAAGTCTAGAAAGAGAGTTATAAAAATATGTGAAATAAAATTAAAAAGAAAAAAATAAGTTTATTGATTGGTTTATGTTTTGTTCCAATCATTTTTATTTTTTGTTTAACATTATTTGGAATAGGTTATTCAATTTTTATTAATTGAAAAGAAATTACAATATTTATCAATGAAATTAAGCAATTTCAAATATTATCATGATGAAATTATATAATTAAAAGTAAATACGGATTATTAGTAACAGTTGGATTAAGTTTAGCGTTTTATTGCTGGTTTTTTTATTTTGTTTTATTTAGTAAAGTGAAGAGTAAAGAAACTGCAATTAAAACAACAGATAAAATAAATTTTGGGGATAGTAAATGATTAAGTATAAAAGAAATTGATGATATTAGTGAAAAAGTAAATATCAAAGATAATTATAAAAATACAGGTTTTATTTTTAATTGTAATAAAAACAAAAAAGATTTATTGTTTAATTTAAAAAAAAATATTCATAGTGTTATTGTTGGCTCAACAGCAAGCGGAAAAACACAAGGCATAGTATTACCAACAATTTATTTAAATGGAAAATCAACTGCTAAACCAACTATGATCATAACCGACCCCAAGGAAGAATTATATAATTTAACTAGTAGTGGGTTTTTATCAGAAAATAGTTATAAAATAAAAGTTATTGATTTTCGTAATTTAGAGAAAGGAAATACTTGAAATCCATTAAAACTAATTTATGACGACTTTATTAAAATGATAATGACAAATAACAAAAAAGAAAAAATGAGATGAAAAATAAAATATCAAGATAAAATTAGATCACTTAGTCATATGTTAATTGACAAAAATATTGAAGATGAATTTTGAAATAATTCAGCAAGTATGATTATTCAAGGAATTATTTTGGCAATATTAGAAGATTATGAAGATAAAATAAGCAAAAATAATTTAACAACAGAAATAGAAGAAATTTTAAAAAAAGAATTATTTTTCAACAAATTTAATATGGCTTCTGTTGTTGCCATTGCTAGTATTAAAAAAGTTCTAGTTGAATGACTTAATAATCGAAAAAATACCAGCATTGCCAAAATAACTGCAAGCCAAGTTTTAGTTGATAGTAAAGAAAATCGAACACTAGATGCTATTTTAATGACTGTTGCAAAAAGTTTAGAAATATTTAACAATGATTTTATTCGTAATTTAACATCCCAAAATGATATTAATTACAATGATTTTATCGAATATCCAACAGTTTTATACATCATATTTAGTGATGAAAATGATAATTACTATAAATTAATAGCAATATTAATTAGTCAAATTTATCAATTTTTAACAAATAAAGCAAGTAAAATAATTGAACAAAAACTAGAAAAACCAGTATATTTTATTTTAGATGAATTTGCTAATTTAACAAAAATAAACAACATTGAAAAATGAGTTAGTATTTCGCGCAGCAGAAACATATTTTTTCAATTTATTTTACAAGATATCAACCAATTAAAATTAAATTATGG
>NZ_PUUH01000090.1:0-1683 GCF_002968355.1 Spiroplasma sp. ChiS
GTAATTTTGAAATTATCTTTTATGCTGATAATCCATATACAAATAATGAGGAAGATTATTTACGCTTATCAGTATGGAGTTTTAGAGGTAAAACAAAAAGTGTCTTAAATAATTATTTACGGTAATTTTGAAATTATCTTTTATGCTGATAATCCATATACAAATAATGAGGAAGATTATTTACGCTTATCAGTATGGAGTTTTAGAGGTAAAACAAAAAGTGTCTTAAATAATTATTTACGCGATATAACAACTAATTATAAAACTAGTTTCTTATTACCACACGACTATGAAATACCAACCTTTAATTATCCTCAATATGTTCTTCCACCAATACCATATAACTATCAACCTTATACAAAAGATATCTGATATGCTAATACAATCCAACCATTAAAAACTAAAATTACAGCACCAGCACAATGTACTAACAATATGTATAAAATTGGAACAATTAATTATTTTAATTTATTTTCTGATGAATTTAATCAAGGTTATTATGAAACTGAAATTGATTTAAAACAAATTGACCCCACAATTCAAAGTATTGAAAAATTTATTAGTTCCTATAAAACAATAGAAATAAGTAATTTAGGTAATTTACAAGTTGAATGTGAACCACCAAATATAGAAAATTTTATTTTTGATAGAAGTACAAATATTTTAAATGGAACAACAGGCTGTGATTATGTTTTAGGACAACTAAATAATTTTGTTTTTAAAAACGAGGGTCAATCACAATCTAATAAAATTAACTTTGAAAATACAATAAGTTTATATACTGATAATATCAAAGTAAATGATATTCAAACATTTTCTATTGGATATACCAATAAAAAAACTGATAGTATTACTTCAATATGAAATTTTTATCATTATAGTCAAAATTTAAAATATTACGATGAACAAATGTATTTTGCTATTAAAACATCATCATTTAGTGATGACAATAATATCAAACTTACAGAAACTTATTTACAAGCATATTATACTAATGATATGAAATTAAAAATTAGATTTTCAAAAGTAATAAAACCGTATTTACTTTTTAATCGTGAAAGTTATAAACCGCCTTATCCAAATATTCAAAAAATGGGTAATGATAAAGATATAACAATAGATATTAATAATCAAAATGTATTGGGTATTAGAAATAATACTACTAGTCCTATTCAAATTACAATTAAACCAAGGTAAGGTAAAAGAAAAAAAAGAGATTAAATCTCTTTTTTATTCTCCATTAACTTTTACATTACCATCATTATCAATAATTAAATCAGGTTCTTGTGTGTCTAAATTTCAACGATAAACTGATTTAATTCATTTTTTTAATGGCGGAAAAGCACCATTTTCAAATTTATTATTCCAAGGTATTATTAATTTTCTTTTACTATCATAGACAGTTAATAATTGATTTGTTTCACCTTTTATGTAGTACATATCTAATGTATCATCATTTAATTTATCAATATTGTATTTTTTTCCTTCTTCTAAATTATTAATATTTTTAAATTTAACAATTCTTCAATTATCCTTTTCATTACTACGCCATACTACATAATATCATTTATTATCAACTGTATTAAATGGTTTTTCTTGTGGTGCTATTCATTCTAAATTATTTTTAATATTTTCATCAGCTGTATCTATTTTATTCTTTTCTTTTAGTTCTTTTAATTCTTC
>NZ_PUUH01000091.1:0-1665 GCF_002968355.1 Spiroplasma sp. ChiS
AATGAAATTACAGAATTAAAACAACAACAATTATATAAAGAAGATTTTAACGAATTTGCTCATTGTATGAATTGTGGAGATGATTATGACTTTGATAATAAGTGTAGTACTTGTGGTTGAAAAAGAATAATTGATTTAAAAGATAATTCTAAATATGACACATTACCTAGTAAGGAGGGTGAATAATGAATGATATTGTAAAAAATAGAGTAAATAGTATTACATTTCAATTTCCTTTAAACGGAGAGAATTTTAAAAATGAAAGTATTTTAGCATATAATGTTCAAAAAATGAAATTACAGAATTAAAACAACAACAATTATATAAAGAAGATTTTAACGAATTTGCTCATTGTATGAATTGTGGAGATGATTATGACTTTGATAATAAGTGTAGTACTTGTGGTTGAAAAAGAATAATTGATTTAAAAGATAATTCTAAATATGACACATTACCTAGTAAGGAGGGTGAATAATGAATGATATTGTAAAAAATAGAGTAAATAGTATTACATTTCAATTTCCTTTAAACGGAGAGAATTTTAAAAATGAAAGTATTTTAGCATATAATGTTCAAAAATTTAAAGAAGAAAATAAACAAGAATTAACTGAATATATTTTTAGACATATTAATCATTATGCATTAAATGGTTATCAAGATGTACATTTAAAAGATATTCCAAGTGCTATTACTAAAAATAATTTTGTTTTTAAAGAATGATTAGAACCTATTCAAAAATTATTAGATAAACATAATGGAATTGGTAAAATAATTACTAATTATAGGAATTATATTGAAAGATACAGAGTTGAAATTAATAATAATTTAACACAAGCTCGTAAACAAAAACAACAAGAGTTTTTAAAAGAACAAGAATTAATTGAAAAAGCAAATAGTTTAACACCAGATATGGGTCTTGATATATACCAAATTCAAGATGAACAAGTTCGTGTAATGGAACAAATTGTGCAAATTGATAAATCATTAGAACCAATACAATTAAAAAAAAGTTGGTATTAATTTAATAAAAGAAAAATTATTAATAAAAGATATTGAAATATTAGGGATTGATGATGATTTTTTAGAAAATGCTAATCAATATGAATTAAAGCAATTAATTAAATATTTAATTGTTAATGAAAAGTTAGTTAAAAATACAATTAAAGCACAATGAGATACAAATAATGATAATAAAGTAGTTGGTATTAAAGGAATAAATATTCAAATTAAAGGAGTTAAATAAAATGACAAATAAATTACAACAATATATTAAAGGTGCAATTATTAAATATGAATTAAAAGTTAATGATAAATATGTAAAAGAAAATATATTAGCACTTGAAGAATTAAAAATGAAAAATGGACAAAATTATATGCAATTAGTTAATAATTCTGATAATGCTAAAATAACAGCATTAGGAATTATTAAATTAAGTAATAAAGGGTTAATTTTTGGTAAAGATTTTAATATTATTCCATTTAAAAATAAATTAACTACTGTTATTGATAGTAAAGTTTATTGTAAAAGAATTGAATAAGCAGGGTATAGTCCAAGAAAAGCAATTATATTTAAAGGTGAAAAATTTGAATGAGATAGTTTAAATTCATGTCCTAAAATACATGAAATTAATTTTAATGCAAATACTAGTGATTATAATGAAATTA
>NZ_PUUH01000092.1:0-60320 GCF_002968355.1 Spiroplasma sp. ChiS
GCTACACATCAACTGCTGGTAATTTAAAATTTTTATTTCAGATAACATCATTATCTAATAAAGTTGATAATAAAATTAAAGAATTGTATGTACAATCATGACATACAAATGACATGAAATTAAAGATTAGATTTACAAAGAAAGTTTTTCCTGATTTTTCATTTTTTAAATTTAAAGATAAAAGACTTTATAAATATTTTGGTAATGATAAAAACATATCAATAGATATTGATAATTCAAATATTTTAGGTATTAGAAATAATAGTATTAATCCTATTAGTATTACATTTATTCCACGAAGTTAGGTTTTTTACTTGAATATATATATAATATATATATAATTGTGATTGTAAAAGGATTTAATGAAAGGAAATAAAATAATAATGAAAAAGATATTAAGTCTTTTAGGCACAATCACTTTAATTGGAACAAGTACAACAAGTTTAGTTGCTTGTAATAAAACACAATATAGTGAAGATGAATTAAAAAAACTAAAAGAAGAAAACCAAATAAATACAAAATATCAAAACATTAAATACAATTTAGAATGAATAGCTCCCCAAGAAAAACCATTTAATAAGGTTGATAATAAATATTATTATGTAGTATGGCGTTGCGATAAAAATGAGGAATGAAGAATTGTTAAATTTAAAAATGATAAAAAAGTAGAAAATTTTATTAAAATTACCGATAAAAATAATTGAAATTTATTTTTAAATAAAGAAAACAAAACTAATGAAATAATTTTAAATATCAGTGAAAAAGAGAAACAAACTACTGCTTATGTTTGAAAAAAAGAAAATAGTAATTATTTTAAATCAGTTTATCGTTGAAATTTAGATACAGCAGAGCCAAATTTAGTTATTGATACTGATGGTAATATAAAAGTTAAGGGTGAATAAAATGGCAGCTATTAAAAAATCGTTAGATTGTGAGATGCCTGATTATAAAGAAAAGGTATTAGCGAGATTTAAAAAAATGAAAATGGTGATTTAGTAAGACAAATGCAGGGTGATTGACCTGTGCAGTTGTGTATTAATCATTTTAAAGAATTTCAAATAAAACTTAAAGAAACAATGGTATATATGGAAAAGCAAGATAAAGAATATAAAGATATGCTTAATACTATGATTGTTAAAAAGAATTAAAAAAGAGATTATTAAATCTCTTTTTTTAGTGTTATTACTTGTTTTAAGGGGTATATTAGCAATGAAATATATTAAGTTATTTTTTTATATTTTTGGAGAATTATGAAATTAAGTAAAAAAAGTATAGTTAAATGGCGGAACAGGAGAGGCTCGAACTCTCACATCGGTTACCCGACCTAACATCTTAGCAGGATGTCCTCTTGTCCAATTTGAGTACTGTTCCATATGGAAATACTAAAAATGTCGTATTTTACAGCATTTCAATTTTATTATAACATTTTTATGTTATTTGTTTATTATTTGTATATAAAAAGTATTGTATTGGTAAAATAATAGTGTAAAATAAAGTTAATGGTTTAATCTTTTTCCATAAAAAGAGTCTTAACTATAATTTGTTAAAAGTGTTAAYCCAACACTTAAATAAGGAGTGCAAAATAATGGCAAATGTAGAAAAAATTAAAGAGATTTTAAATATTRATGATGAAAAAGCACAAGCAGTTAATGAATTATTAGATGCTCAAGCAAAACAAATTCGTGAATCAATTAAAAATCGTGAAGATGTAGTTGAAAAAACAGATTGAGAAACTGTTAATGCTCAATTACAAGAATTAAAAAATAAAARTAATTTATTAGAMAATKAATTATATTTACAAAATTTTACAGATAAAGATAAAAAAATTATTAGTTCATTAATTGATAATGAAAAATATAATGATTTATCTAAACAAGAAAGAATAAATAAAATAGCAGAAGAATATAATCTAAATCAAGTTGATGGTACTGTTKATGGTGGWTCWGTWATTGACCAAATGTTAAAAAGACAAGAAGAAATTAAATCTAATCGTTTAGAAGAAATGGGACTGTATAAAAAAAAGTAGGGTATAAAAATATAAAGAAATTAAATAAGAATAATTAAACCATTTTAGTAAATGGTTTAATTATTCTTATTTAATTTCTTTATATTTTTATACCCTACTTTTTTTTATACAGTCATAAATATCTTCAAATTATTCTGTTTTTCCGCGATGTTTAACTTTATGAACTCGCTTTGGTATTCCGCATTTACTGCATTTAATCATAATATTGATTTTTTCCATTTTTAGTTTCTCCAATCTAATATTTAACGATTGATTTATTAATATAACTAAGAGAAACAAAACAAGGACAACACCTTTACTAAGGTAAGTATGTGAATTATTTATTAATTTCTTAATTTAATATGGTTTTTTCAGAAAGGAAACAACTTTTTATTATTTTAAAAATTATAAATATATAAAGATGCTATCCTTGTTTTGAATCAATTAGTTATTTTAGGTTTTTTCAAATAAAAAAACCATTTTAGTAAATGGTTTAATTATTCTTATTTAATTTCTTTATATTTTTATACCCCAATTTTTTTATGCAGCCTTCAAAACTGTAAAAACCAAAAATACAAAATGTGTTTGGTTTCTACAATTAAAGTAAATCCTGATGAAATTGAATTAGTTATCAAATCAAAACCAACTGGTAGTACTTCGGGTGAAAAATTAGTGGTTGGAAATTATGAACTTACCTTAACAGCAAAAGCTAATGCAAAAGCAGTGCAAGGAACAGGTAACTTTAGTATTAATGTTGTTGACCAAAGTAAATTTAAATTTGATTTAACAACTATTTTAGCAAAAGGGTTTAATTGTAATTTAACGGTTAATAATACTTTCGGTGATTTGAAAAAAGCTGTTCAACAATATATTGAAGGAAAAGTAGCACCAGCAGTTAAAAAAGATGAGATTGAATATCAAGTTGAAAAAGAAACTGATGATACAAAAAAACTATTAGAACAAGCATATAATGTTACTGTTGCAGCACCAAATACAGCAACAAGTGTTACTAAAAAAATTCAAATTACATTTAAGGTTGTTGGTGAGCCAATGATTAATTTAGATTTAACAAAGTTTACAAATAAAATTCCTGCCCCTTCATTTTTAAATAATAATTTCAAAGAAGAAGACTTAGAAAAAAGTGTTAAAGCAGTTGTTATGGAATGATTACCAAAAGAATATCGTGCTGGAATTTCTTTAAATACGGTAATTAAGCAAAAACCAACTGGAGCACCTGGTGCTGAGTTAGTAAAAGGAGAATATATTGTGATAGTTACACCTAGCGGGGGAAAAGTAACAGGTAGTTATGAAATGAAAGTTAATGTAATGCAATTCACAACCAATGAAACAATTCATCTTTATTGAGCTGGCGTTGACATTCCTGTTGCTAATATTACTAATGGATAAAAAAGTAAAAGGGATTTTATTTTTTTATTTTTAAAATAATTATAAGGAAGATTGATATAATTATTAAAGAAAAACAAAACTATAAAGGAGTAGTGAAATAATGTTTAAATTAACATCTAATTATTTACCAGCTGGTGATCAACCACGGGCAATTGAAAAATTAACTACCAATTTATTCGCAAACAAAAAGCATCAAGTTTTGTTAGGAGCAACCGGAACTGGAAAAACATTTACAATGGCAAATGTTATTGAAAATTATCAGAAGCCAACATTGGTGATGGCTCATAATAAAACATTAGCAATGCAACTATATGTTGAGTTAAAAGAAATGTTTCCAGAAAATCGTGTTGAGTATTTTGTTTCAAACTTTGATTTTTATCAACCAGAAGCTTATTTACCAGGAAAAGATTTATATATTAATAAAGATGCTCGCCAAAATATGGAATTAGACATGATGCGGTTAAGTGCTTTTAATGCTTTAACAACTCGAAAAGATGTTATTGTCGTAGCTTCTGTTGCTGCCATTTATGGGGCACAAGATCCAAATGAATATAAAAAATCTTTTTTACAAATTAATCGTAATCAAAAAATTAGTAAAAAAGATTTAGCCAATTTTTTAGTATCATCAGGATATGTTCGTAATGATATTGAATTAATTCCAGGTAGTTTTAGTGCTAAAGGTGATGTGATTAAAATTGTTCCAGGCTGAAATGTTAAAACATTTATTCGAATTGATTTGTTTGGTGATGAAATTGATGATTTAGCTTATATTGATGGAATCACTGGTGATGTTACACAGCGGTTATCAACATTAACAATTTTTCCAGCGCAAGATTATATTACTTCTCCAGAAAGATTAGTTGAAGCAATTAAACGCATTGAAGCAGAGTTAAAGGTTCGCTTAGTTGAATTAGAAGTGGCTGGAAAAATTGTTGAGTTACAACGTTTAAAACAACGTACGGAATATGATTTAGATTTACTCTGTGAAAGTGGGATATGTTCTGGAATTGAAAATTATTCACGACATTTAGATTTACGAGAAGAAGGTGAGGCTCCTTATACTTTGATTGATTTTTTTGGCGAAGATTTTTTAACTATTATTGATGAATCACATATGTCATTACCGCAAATTCGAGCAATGTATAACACAGATCGAAGTCGAAAAGAAACATTAGTAAATTATGGTTTTCGTTTAAAAAGTGCATTAGATAATCGACCCCTAAATTTTGATGAATTTAATCAAAAATTAAAAAATGTTATTTATGTTTCAGCAACGCCGGGGGATTATGAATTAGGTTTAGTGAATAACCAAGTGGTTGAACAAATTATTCGTCCAACAGGGTTATTAGATCCAACAGTAGAAGTAAAATCAACAGTAGGACAAATTGATGATATTATTGAGCAAGTAAAAATACGCCGCAAAAAAAATGAACGTGTTTTTATTACTACTTTAACAATTCGTATGTCAGAAGATTTAACAAGTTATTTACAAGAACAAAATGTTAAAGTTGCATATTTGCATAGTGAATTAAAAACTTTAGAACGTAGTCAAATCTTATTGGATTTACGAAAAGGAGTATATGATTGCATTGTTGGTGTTAACTTAATTCGTGAAGGGATTGATATTCCAGAAGTATCATTAATTTGTATTCTTGATGCTGATAAGCAAGGATTTTTACGAAATGAACGAAGTTTAATTCAAACAATTGGACGTGCTGCAAGGAATGCTGCTGGACATGTTATTTTATATGCTGATACTGTTTCTGAATCAATGGAAAAAGCAATGCAAGAAACTGCTCGTCGACGTCAAATTCAAGAGGCATATAATTTGAAATATCATATTACTCCAACGACAATTATTAAGAATATTCGTGATTATACTAATATTAAACGGCAAGATGATAAATTACATAAAATTAAAAATAAAAAATCAAAAGAATATAAAACAGCTAAAGAAGGATTACTACAAGATTTACGAAAAGAAATGTATGAAGCAAGTAAAAAACTTGATTTTGAACGAGCTGCAGAATTACGCGATATTATTATTGAAATTGAAGCAGAATAATGATTTGTGATAGTATTAATTTACAGGGAGGGACTGGAAATGACAAAATTTATTGTAAAAGATATTGTTGATAAATTTGGCTATGAGGTTTTAGCTGGAGCCGATGGTCTTAATCGACCTATTAAAATTTATGGTCTTAATCGACCAGGGTTAGAATTAGCTGGTTTTGATTTTGAAAAAAATAATAGTAATCGTCGGGTAGTTTTGTTATCAAATAAAGAGCAGTTATTTGTAAATACCTTAAGTGAAACAGTAAAAAGAGAACGCTATGAGTATATTTTAAATGAAAACATTCCGATGATTATTTTAACGGAAAAATTTACTGATAAATTATTATTTGAAATTGCGGAAAAACATAGTTGTCCAGTTGTTCGTGCAAGCAATATTACAACAAGTCGTTTATATCAAATGGTATTAGAATTTTTTGATGAGCATTTTGCACCAGTAACAGAAGAACATGCATCATTAATTAATGTTTTTGGAAAAGGAATTTTATTAAAAGGAAAATCGGGAATTGGGAAGTCAGAAATAACACTAGAATTAATTAAAAAAAATCATTTGTTTGTTGGTGATGATCGTATTATTGTTCAGCAACGAAATAATAGGTTATATGGCCAATCCCATGAAATATTAAAAAATTTAATTGAGGTTCGCGGTTTAGGAATTTTAGATTTAAGTAAAATTTATGGTTTACAAGTGCTATTAGATGAATCAAAAATTGATTTAGTAATTGAATTAATTCATTTAGATGATGAACAATATAAATCAATTGACCGATTAGGAAGTAAATATAAGCATATTAAAATTTTAGATACAAAAGTACCAATTGTAACAATTCCAGTTACATATGGGCGTAATGTTAGTGAATTAGTTGAGACAGCAGTTTCAAAATTAAAATTAGATGAAGCGGGAATTTCTTCAATGCAAATTTTACAAGATTGTTTTAAAAAATATTCAAAATAGAATTGAGAAGGAGTTTATAGTGTGAATTTAGCAACATGAATTGCCCATGATACTTATGGAAATTGATTTCGTCCTTATTGATTTTTAATTTTTTGTGGTTTTGCAATTACCATTATTTTATCGTGGGTTAATTTTCGTAAGCGTGATATTCCGACGCAAGGATTTTACTGAGGAATTTTTGTAATTACTCCAATTGCGTTATTGGGAGCCAGTTTTTTTGGCAAATATGATGTTAAAAATCCAATTTTCTTTTTTACATTATTTGCCTTCTGAGAACCGGGAATGAGCATTCATGGGGGGCTAATTTTTGGTTTAATTACATGTTGAATTTTATTTGGTTTTGAATCACGAAAGCATAATATTTCATTATGAGTATATGCAGATTTAATTGCTTCAAATATTTTATTAGCACAGGCAATTGGACGATGAGGTAATTTTTTTAATCATGAGTTGTTAGGAGCACCAATTGCTCGAGAACAATTAATGTGATTACCAAGTTTTATTCGTGATAATTTATTTAAATGATATGTTCCAACTTTGGTACCAAATAATTTTCATCCAACAGAGGCAATTGGTATTAATGGAAATCCCGTTAATCCAACTGATTTTAATAATGTGCAATATTTTCAACCAATTTTTCTATATGAATCATTGGCTAATATTTTATTATGATTTTTAATTGTGATTGCATTACCATTAATATTTCGTTATAGTTATTATTGACGGTTTAAAAAAGAAGAACCTGATTTTATGCAGTTATCGTGAAAAGGTGTTTGAGCAAAATGATACTATGATATCAAACCTGATCCAATGCTTGTCAATAATTTATCACAACAAGTAAATTTGAAAAAAGTTTATTTTAAAAATAAACATAAGATGACAAAAAAACAAGTGATAAAAGCACATTGGAAATATTATGGTTCACGATTAAAACAAATTTTTACAGCTGATGTCCGAGAATTAAAAAAAATAGAAAACCCTCATCGTTTAAAAATTTTACGTTGTGGAATTAAAACTGGTATGTATATTGCTGGTTATAATTTAATTCGGATTATTTTAGAAACACAACGAGATGATCATGATTTATTTTTAAAAAATATGCGAACATTTGATTATGTTATTCTTAGTTTAATGATTGTAATTGGTATTATTTTAATATTATTTGCCCAATGGATAGCTGTTATAAAATGAAGAAAAGGCGGATGATTATATGAAAAACAATACTAATGAAATATATGATATTTTAATTATTGGGGCTGGTCCTGGTGGCATGACTGCAGCAATTTATGCTGCACGAGCAATGGCAAATATTGCAATGATTGAAAAAGGAGCACCCGGGGGAAAAGTAACAAAGACAAGTGAAATTGAAAATTATCCTGGTTTTGATAGCATTCAAGGTTATGAATTAGCAATGAAAATGTTTGACCAAACGCAAAAATTAAAAATTCCATATATTGCCGATCGTGTAACAACCATTACAAAACAAGATAATTTATTTAAATTAGAGTTATTTTCAAAAAAATTTTTATTAGCAAAAGCTGTTATTGTTGCAACTGGTACAGTTGAACGAAAATTAGGAGTGCTTGGCGAATTAGAATTAGAAGGACATGGAGTTTCATACTGTGCGGTTTGTGATGGGGCATTATATAAAGGAAAAGATGTAGTTGTTGTTGGGGGAGGCTACGCTGCTCTGGAAGAAGCCCTTTATTTAGCTCGTTTTGTCAATAAAGTTTATTTAATTCATCGTCGTGCTGAATTTCGTGCTGATCATAGTATTGTTAATAAAGTAAAAGCAAATCCTAAAATTAATTTTATTATTGATACAATAGTAACTGAAATTAAGGATGTGACCGAAAAACGAGTGACAACAGTTGTTATTAAAAATGTGAAAACAAGCAAAATTGATAATTTAGCAGTTAGTGCTATTTTCCCATATATTGGGGCGATTCCAATTAGTGATTTTGCAAAAAACTTAGGGGTTTTAGATGAAGAAGGTTATTTTATTGTTAATAATAAATGTTTAACAGCATTGCCTGGATTATATGCCGCTGGTGATGTAACAAATACAACATTACGACAAATTGCAACTGCAATTAGTGATGGGGCAAAAGCAACTCAATTTGCGCTAGAATATCTTGATAGTTGTCATTAAAAAGTTATTTTTGCGGTAAGATATATATTGGATAAATATGAAAAAGAAAGTGAGAAGGATTTATGACAAACAAAAAAGAATTAAAAGATGTTCAAGTTAAAGGAAAAAAAGTTTTAGTCCGTGTTGATTTTAATGTGCCAATGAAGGATGGTCAAGTTACTGATGATAATCGTATTATTGCAGCTTTACCAACAATTAAATATTTGATAGCACAAGAAGCAAAAGTAATTTTATTTTCTCATTTAGGGAAAGTTAAAACAGCTGATGATTTAGAAAAACGTGATATGGCTCCAGTAGCAAAGGTATTAGAACAAAAATTAGGACAACCAGTTAAATTTATTAATGCCTTTGAAGGAAAACAATTGGAAGAAGCTATTAACGAAATGCACAATAAAGAGGTCATTTTATTTCAAAATACACGCTTTGCTGACATTATTAATAGTAATGGTCAAATTAGTGTTGATAGTGAGGGCAAAGCAGCGGCAAAACGAGAAAGTAAAAATGATTCTGCTTTAGGGAAATATTGAGCAAGTTTAGGAGATGTTTTTGTTAATGATGCATTTGGAACTGCACATCGTGCTCATGCTTCAAATGTTGGTATTGCAGAAAATATTGCTGAATCATGTTTAGGTTTTTTAGTGGAAAAAGAAGTAAAAATGTTATCACAAGGCGTAGACAATCCAGTTAAACCATTTGTTGCTATTATTGGTGGTGCAAAAGTTTCAGATAAAATTGGGGTAATTGAACATTTATTAACAAAAGCAGATAAGATTCTAATTGGTGGTGGAATGACATATACTTTTTTTGCTGCACAAGGTCACAAAATTGGAAACTCATTATTAGAAGTTGATAAAGTTGAAATTGCTAAAACCTTTTTAGCAAAAGGACAAGGGAAAATTATTTTACCAATTGATGCGTTAGAAGCACCAGAATTTGCTGATGTTCCAGCAAAAGTTACAACAGGTTTTGATATTGATGATGGTTATATGGGATTAGATATTGGTCCCAAAACAATTGAATTGTTTAAAAAAGAATTAGCAGATGCAAAAACAGTTGCTTGAAATGGACCAATGGGAGTTTTTGAATTTAAAAATTATAGTATTGGAACAAAAGCTGTTTGTGAAGCAATTGCTGAACTAAAAGGAGCCTTTACTTTAATTGGAGGAGGAGATTCAGCGGCAGCAGCAATTCAATTAGGGTATAAAGATAAGTTTACGCATATATCAACTGGTGGTGGTGCTAGCTTAGAATATATGGAAGGTAAGCCGCTACCTGGAATTGAAGCTGTTCAAAGTAAATAACATAATAAAACGACAAAAATGTCGTTTTTTTGTGGCAACATATAACATAATGGAATAACTATACCAACTATTATTTTTTATGATAGAATAAATATGAATGTTTATAATTATATAGAATAGAGGAGATAATTAAATGGCAGTTAGCGATCGTAAAATTGTAAAAAAACATGGCAAAATAGCAGATAAAATTATGGCGTTAGATAAAACAATGCAAGCATTATCTGATGATGCATTAAAAACAAAAACAAATGAATTTAAGGCTAAATTAGCAGAAGGTGTATCATTAAATGATATTTTAATTGAAGCATTTGCTGTTGCCCGTGAAGTAGCTCGTCGAATTTTAGGATTACATGCTTATCGTGTCCAACTAATTGGGGGTATTGTTCTTCATGAAGGAGATGTAGCTGAAATGAAAACAGGAGAGGGAAAAACCTTAACTGCTTTAATGCCAACATATTTAAATGCTTTAACTGGGAAGGGTGTTCATGTTGTTACTGTTAATGAATATTTATCGAGACGGGATTCAGAAATTAATGGTCAAGTTTTTAGCTTTTTAGGTTTAACAGTTGGGTTAAATTCTCGTGATATTACTAAAGATGCAAAAAGAGAAGCCTATAGTTGTGATATTACTTATACTACCAATGCTGAATTAGGATTTGATTATTTACGAGATAACATGGTAAAAGTTTACAGTGAGAAAGTCCAACGAGGATTAAATTATGCCATTATTGATGAGGCTGATTCAATTTTAATTGATGAGTCAAGAACGCCATTAATTATTTCAGGAGGACGACAAAACCGAACACCACAATACCAAGCAGCTGATCATTTTGCAAAATCATTATCACGAGATAATGATCTTGAAATTGATTTAGAAACTAAACAAGTTTATTTAACTCCAGAAGGAATTACTAAAGCAGAAAAGATTTTTTCAATTAATTCTTTATTTGATATTAAAAATACTGAATTATACCACTTAATCTTAAATGCCTTAAAAGCTAATTTTGTTTTTAAAAATGGTGTTGAATATGTTGTTCAAAATAATGAAATTATTTTAATTGATCAGTTTACTGGTCGTTTAATGCCAGGACGTGCTTATAGTGATGGTTTGCAACAATCATTGCAAGCAAAAGAACGTGTTGAAATTGAAGAAGAAACAGTGACAATGGCAACAATTACTTACCAAAACTTTTTCCGATTATATAATAAATTAAGTGGGATGACTGGTACTGCAAAAACAGAGGAAGAAGAATTTATTAAAATTTATAATATGCGTGTAATTCAAGTTCCAACTAATCGACCATTAATTCGCCGTGATGAACCTGATTATATGTTTGCAAATCGTGATGCAAAAATGCAAGCAATGATGAAAGAAATTATTACCTTGCATGAAAAGGGACAACCAATTTTAATTGGAACAACTTCAGTTGATTCTTCAGAAATTGTGTCACATTATTTGCGAAATGCTAAATTGAAATTTGAAATGTTAAATGCAAAAAATCATGAACGTGAAGCAGACATTATTGCAATTTCTGGTGAAAAAGGAGCTATTACATTAGCAACAAATATGGCTGGTCGGGGAACAGATATTAAATTAGGTGAAGGTGTTAAAGAAATTGGTGGACTAGCTGTTTTTGGTGTTGAACGAAACGAATCACGTCGAATTGATAACCAGTTACGAGGACGAGCAGGACGACAAGGAGATCCTGGTTTTTCACGTTTTTATGTTGCAATGGATGATGAATTAATGATGCGTTTTGGTGGTGAACGTTTGCGTCGAATTTTTGCACGATTAGGTTCAAATTTTATTCAATCACGAATGTTAACAAGAGCAATTTCTAATGCGCAAAAAAAAGTTGAGGGGATGAATTTTGATCAACGAAAACATATTTTAGATTATGATAATGTTTTAGCACAACATCGTGAAGCTATGTATGCGCGGCGTGATCAAATTTTAACAGCAACTGATTTAAAACCAATTATTAAAAAAATGCAATATTCTGCAGCTTATGATTTAACAAAAATATTTGGTAATGAATCGCATGGGGAATGATTCATTCATTATGATGACTTAATTAAAGGAGTTAATAATAAAGCTGTTGCAGCTAATGTCTTAGATAAAGCAGCTATGGAAAAAATGACTCGTGAAGAAGTTGCTAAATATGTTGCAACAAAAATGTATGAATTTTATTTAGCACGAACAGAAGATGTTCCTGCTGATGTTATGAATCAAATTGAACGGAATGCAATTATTATTTCGTTTGATGATTATTGAACAAAACATATTGACCAAGCAAGTAAATTACGAAGTGGAATTTACTTACGAAGTTATGCTCAAACAAATCCATTGCACGCTTATGTTGAAGAAGCTGCAAAATTATTTGAGCATATGCAATTGTCAATTGCACATGAAGTTGTAATTAAATTAGCAAATGTTGTTATTCGCAAAGTCGATGGTGACATTGAAGCTGACCCGTTTTATGATTCAGAGCAAGAAGTTCGAGAATTCAAACAAAAAGGTTAATTAATGAGCCACTATGCTAAAGTAGTGGCTTTTCTGTATTATTAAATTATTAGAATGGAAAATAAAGATGAGTTTTGCATTGGAAGTAAAAGAGGAAATTGTTAGAAAAGAATTTGACCAAATGTGCCAGAAAGCTTTTTTAAGTGGTTTTGTTAAATATAATATGACATTAAATATTAGTAATCATTTTTTTAACTTTGAAGTAACCTCAATTAGTAATTTAATTATTCGAACAATTTATAAGTTTTTAAAAAATTTATATCAAGTTAAAATTGAAATTATTATTATTCAAGGCACAAAATTAAAAAATAACAAAACTTTTAGTTTACGAATTAAAGAACGAGCTACTGAAATATTAAAAGATCTACAAATTTTTGATGCAAAAACTAATCAAAAAATTATTACCATCCCATCAGAAAGAAATGAACGACAACAACGGGCTTATATTGCGGGAATTTTTGTTGCATGTGGTAGTGTTAATTCACCAGAAACAAGTAATTATCATTTAGAAGTTCAGTTTAATGATGAAGTTTCAGCACAATATTTTCAAAAATTATTGTATAAATTTCATTTTCCTTTCAAGATAATTGTGCGTCATGATCGCTATGTTTGTTATTTAAAAAAATCAATTTTAGTTTCAGATTTCTTGAAATTAATTGATGCAATTAATAGTGTATTAGCTTTTGAAAATACTCGTATTTCAAGGGATATGGTTAATAGTATTAATCGTTTAAATAATATTGAAATTTCAAATCAACAAAAAGCAATTAAAGCTGGAGAAGAACAAGTTACAATGATTAATTATTTACTTGAACATGATTTGTTTGATGAACTAAATGAAAATACCAAAAAAGTAGCTCTATTACGGATTGCTTATCCTGATGCATCGTTACAAGATTTGTCAGCATTATTAGAAAATGAAAGTAATATTGAAATTTCCAAATCTGGAGTAAACCACTTATTCCGTGAAATTAAGAAAAAATATTATGAAAATATAAAATAATTTATGTTATAATTCATTTATTATTTTTTATTAAAAAATAGGTCATTAAAAAATGGAGGAAAAACTAATGGGAAAGCCTAAAAAGCACGTTAAATTTTTTGAATTTTTAACTGTTTTTTCAACAGCAATTGGAATTACAATTGGAGTTGGAATTTATTTAAAAAATGATACTTCAGAAGGACATCTTTTATATTTTACTCAAAATCCTTATTTATCAATTGGGTTATGAATTTTAGTTGGGATTTTAGGAATGGCAATGATTATGGTCTTTATTGAAGTTACATCAGTAAAAACTAAAAGTGGACATGGTACATTACCATCTTGGGCTAATGTTTTAATTGGTCGGCAAGTTGGTAGTTTAGTAGCATTATTTTATATCTTTTTTTATTTCCCAATTTTATTGGGTCTTTTCCCAATTTTTAGTATTAATGCAATGTTTGAAGGAATTGAAGAGCAAAGCATTAGTAAGGGAACACAACATATAATTGCGATTATTGTTGGTCTTGTTATTTTAATTTTATTTTACTTAATAAATATTTTTTTACGAAATGTTGGGAAATGAGTTCAAACAATTGGAACATTTATTAAATTTATCCCGTTAATAGTTAGCTTAGTTATAGGTTTTGTTGTTCCAATTGAAAATAATGTTTTTAATAAGTATAAGGAATTAAATTTTGGTAATTTCTTTATGGGGATTTTACCAGTACTATTTTCATTTGATGGTTTTATTTATGCTGCAGGATTGCAAAAAGAAGTTTCTAACAAAAATGTTGTTCCGAAGGCATTATTTGCTGCAATGTTATTCATTACTATTTTTTATATTTTAGAAGTTATTTCGTTATTTTTAGGAACAAATGATGGTAGCGTTTTTACCTTATTTAAAAATCTACTTGGTGGTCCAGTTGCAAAAATCTTAATGTGATTTATTATGTTAACAGCATTAATGAGCATTAATGGTCTAACCTTTGTTGCTCCTTCATTTGGACATACAGTGCAAGAAGAAAATCTTGTTTATATTGGAAAGAAAGAATTAAGTTATCAACAAATTGGTTTAATTCAAATGACAATTACTGTTTGTTTCAATTTAGTATTAATGGGACTTAGTCTTGGCGTTGTAGGCGATCCAATGTATTTATTAGATCTTTCTTCCAATGCAGTTAGTTTTACCGCTTTTCTGTGCTATATCAGTTTAATTATTGCTGTTTGTGTTAATCGTTATACAAAACGAGTCGAAGTAACAAAAGTAAAAGGAATATATTATTATGCTGGTTTTTCTCTTTTCTTACTAATAGGATCAATTGGTTATATTATGTATAATTTCTTTGCTTATAGTAGTAATTATAAAACTTTATATAGTTTGTTAATTATTATTGGGGAAACATTAATAATATGAGGTATTAATGAATTGTTATTATGACATAAAGCAACACCAGCTGCTGGTAAAATAAAAAATAAAAACCCCGTTGATTAATAATGTTAATCAATAGGATTATAAGTAAGAATTTTATCAAGTTCATCAAGCTGATGAACTTTTTTTCATCCGCCAAGAAGAATATAAACTTTAAAATTATACTTTTTTAATAAACGGTATAAATCTAAATGAGAATGACCAGCACTTGAAACAAAAAGAATCTTTTTATTTTTAGTTACTTTTTTTGAATAAATTAAACGGAAAAGATGATGAGGAATATTAATACTATTAATAATATGACTTTCAATTCATTCTTCTTTTGGTCGAATATCAATAATTAATCATTTTTCTGAATTATTAATTTTTGGCAGTTTCTTAATTGATTTAGTATTGTATTTCATTTGGAATGCTGATAAAAACATCTTTACACCTCTTTGAAAACATTATAACATTAAGAAAGTTAATATTTTATTAAGAAATCGTTAAAATTTAAGTATATAATTAAAATGTTATATAGAAACGAGGGAGAAGAATGCGAAAACCAATTATTATTGGAAATTGAAAAATGCATAAAACAACAAATGAAACAATTGATTTTTTAAAACAAGTTGATCATGTATGTCATGATTTAAAACTTGATGCTGGTATTGCGATACCGTTTGTTAATTTAGCAGTGGCAAAACAACATGCACATAATTTAATTATTGCGGCGCAAAATTGTCATTATGAAGATTTTGGTGCTTTTACTGGTGAAATTTCAGTTGAAATGCTAGAAGATTTAAAGATTACTCATGTTATTATTGGTCACTCAGAACGTCGTGAAATGTTTAATGAAACTAATGAAACAGTAAACTTAAAAGCAAAAAAAATCTTAGCAAAAGGGATGGTACCAATTATTTGTTGTGGTGAAACATTGCAACAATATGAAAATAATGAAACACAGCAAATTGTTGAAACACAAATTGAAAAAGCATTACAAGGAATTGATTTTGAAGATGCAAAAACAATTGTTATTGCTTATGAACCAATTTGAGCAATTGGAACAGGGAAAACAGCAACAGCTGAAATTGCCCAAAATGTTTGTGCAATAATTAGAGCAAAAATTGCTAGTCTTTATGATGAAGTGGTAGCAAATGTGATACGAATCCAATATGGAGGTAGTGTTAAACCGGAAAATATTCAAGAATTATTAGCTCAACCAGATATTGATGGAGTCTTAGTTGGCGGAGCTAGTTTAGAACCAAAAACTTTTTTAGGTTTAGTAAAATAACTAATAAAAAATAATGAAAACTAATTCTTAATTACTTGAGATTATTTAGCAATTTTTATTGCTTTTTTTTATAATGATTTCATAAAAGAAAATATAAAATCTTTTATTATATCAAAATACATTGGAAAGGAAACATATAGAATGAAAAAATTGTTAATGCTATTAACAACAGTAGGATTATTAACATCACCAACCTTATTGGTTAGTTGTCAAATTAAAAAATCAATAAAAGATACAAACTTAAAAACATTGTTAGAAGAATTTAAGCTTGACAAATTAAAAGAGACAGATAAAACTAATGAAGAGGGTATTAAAAAGGAAATTCTAGCACAAATTGAAGACAAATATCCTAACTTAACAGATAAAATTAAAATTTCAATTGATGGTACAATAGCAACGATTACACCTAAAGATGATGCTATCAAAAAAGGTTTTAAACTAAATTCTTAGTTATTTAAAACTACTCAGAACTAGCTTTCATCTTTTTATTTTTTTAACCAAAGAAGAGAAGATGAGGTTAAAAGCGATAAGCTATTTTAATTTTCAATAAAATAAGATATAATCATATCTTGGAATAAAATATTGAGGTTAAAATGAGTTTAATTAATATTGAAAATTTAAGTCATGCTAACGGGGGAAAAGTTCTCTATAAAAATTCAGCAATTCGAATTAATAAAGGTGAACATTTAGCTTTAATTGGAGCAAATGGAACAGGAAAAACAACATTATTAAGTATTATTTATGGGAAACTTATTCCTGATGAAGCAAACATTGAAGTGCATCCAAGAGTAAAAATTGGCTATTTAGACCAACATCAAGAGTTAGATGGAACATTAACAGTCAAGCAATTTTTAAAATTAACATATCAACATTTATTTGAAATTAAGGAAAAAATTTATGCAATTTATGAAAAAATGAGTCTTAATTATGATGAAGATGAACTTGTTAAATCACTCAAATTACAAGAGCACTTAGATCAAAATGGTTTTGAAACAATTGATAAGGAAATTCGTAGTTTAGTTGATGGTTTAGGAATTGACCCAGAAAAATTGAATGTTAAATTATCAGAATTATCAGGTGGTCAACGAGGAAAAGTTATTTTAGCAAAGTTATTATTATCGGAAAATGATTTTTTGTTATTAGATGAACCAACTAACTTTTTAGATTTAGAACAAGTTGAATGATTATCTAAATTTTTGCAAAATTATGAAAAAGCTTTTCTAGTTGTTTCACATGATATTGACTTTATTAACAAAGTAGCGAAAATAATTTATGCTATTGAAAATTTAAGTATTAACCGCTATGTTGGTAATTATCAACAATATTTAGCATTAAGTAAATTAAAAAATGAACAATATGATAAAGTGCAAAAAGGACAAGAAAGTTTAATTAAAAAATTAGAAACTTATGTTGCAAAAAATAAGGCTCGTGCTTCAACAGCAAAAAGTGCTCAATCACGGCAAAAACAAATTGATAAAATCGAAGTAATGGATAAACGACATGAATTAACAAAACCAAAATTTATTTTTAAGTATAAGAGGCCCGCTAGTACAACTATTGTTAGTACTGAGCAATTAGCAATAGGTTATCAATTTCCTTTAATTAAACCATTAACATTTGACATTCGGAATGGTGAAAAATGTATTGTGCGAGGATATAATGAAATTGGAAAAACAACCTTTCTAAATACTTTAGCGGGAAATCTTCCTAAGTTAGGTGGGACATTAAAAATTGATAATGGAGTATTCATTACTTATTTTCATCAAATTGAACAATTAATGGATATTACGCCAATTGAATATTTAAAAAACTTATACCCAGACTTGGAAGAAGGCCGAATTCGAAGTATTTTAGCCAACTTTGGAGTTAAAAGTACTTTAATGCAAAATCAGATGACAAAATTATCGGGTGGCGAACAAACTAAGGTTCGGTTATCAGCATTATCTTTACAACCATGTAGTTTACTAATTTTAGATGAGCCAACAAAGCATATTGATGTTTTAGCCAAAGAAGCATTGTTAGAAGCAATTCAAGCCTTTGATGGAACAGTTCTAATTACAACTCATGATATTAATTTTAATGTTAATTGAGCTGACAAAGTTCTTGATTTTGAAACGATGGTTTAAGATATTATGCCAAAACATTATTTTTATGTCTTATTCTGTGCTGATGAGACTCTCTATGCTGGTTATACAGTTAATTTAAATCGGCGTGAACAAGAACATAATATGGGGACTGGAGCAAAATATACATCTTTAGCAAAACGACGACCGGTTAAAATAATTTATAGTGAAGAATATGCAACCCGTTCTGCAGCAATGCAACGCGAGGCGGCTTTTAAACAATTATCTCGGTTAGAAAAAATTATGTTTTTACAAGACCATAATATTAATTTACCATTTGTAATTTTGTCAGATATGGTAAAATCATAATAGGAGCATAAAGCGGGGGGTAGGATGGATAGTAATATTAAAGTTTTAGTTGATGAATTAACTAAACTATATCATTGTTATCAAATAGAATCAATGCGGAATGATATTATGACTTGTTTAGATATTTTAAAATATTATGATTTTAATGATAAAAATAATCAAATTTTTATTGGTTATGTCTTACGAGTTTTGTTTATTGTAACAGTAAAGGTTGACGAAAATATTGATTTAACAACAGATTTATCAAATTTAGTTGCTAAAGGATATACAACCGGTAATCATCGTAATATTTTCCGTCGAAAAAAGTCAAAAAATACTAATGACTTTGAAAAAGAAGTTGAGTTTTATATTAAACGAAACTATTTTGATGATGAATATGATCGCTTACAACGATTGCTTTTAAAAAGTACGACCAAACTAATTGGCCCCGTAAATGATTCTTTAGCAGGATTTAATTATGAAAAAATATTAACTAATGCTATTCAATTATTGGATAATCAAGAATTAGTATTAAGATTACAGAATGTTGTAATTCTAATTTTAAAACCATTTGAAATTGAAGAAAGTGAATTTTTAACGAAAAAAACATTAATTAGTAAGCAATTGCTTACAATTAATAAACATCGTGAGCAATATTTAAAACAATATAACAAATTATTTATCTAAACAAATAATTAATTTATATAGTACAATATAAGTAGTTTAAACAAGGGAGGAAGTTATGAAACCAGAATTAAAGGAATTATTATTAGAAATTAAAACTAAAATTAATGATGATAAACTTTTTCGTGATTTTGTTGGTGAAATTTTAAATGAAGCTAATTACAATAATTATTATGAACAATCAGTTGTTGATGAAGAAATTGTAGATCAATTAGTTGAAATCTATTTTATTGAAAATTATAGTAGTGATGAAGAAGTTTCAGACCTAAAAGAAAAAATCATGAAAATTTTATTCTTCTTAGAAGGACAAGAAGAATTAATTAAAGAATATGCTTATTTTCTTGAAACCAAAGTAAGTCAAATTGTGACAGAACTTAACTAATTTTATTAATCTGACAGTTAATGTTAGATTTTTTAAACTTAGATTTAGTCATTTTTACATGTTAAAAATTTATAATTTTCTTTTTTAAAAATAAGATTATTTTATGATGCTAATTTATAAAAAACTAATTAAGAGGGTGAGAAAATGGGAAAAGATTGAATCGTTGTTAAAGGTGCTCGAGAAAATAATTTAAAGAATATTGATGTTAAAGTACCTAAAGAGAAATTAGTTGTTTTTACTGGTTTATCAGGAAGCGGAAAATCATCATTAGCTTTTAATACCATTTATGCGGAAGGACGACGTCGTTATATTGAAAGTCTATCAAGTTATGCTCGCCAATTTTTAGGTGGAAATGAAAAACCTGATGTTGATGGAATTGAAGGATTATCACCAGCGATTTCTATTGACCAAAAAACAACTAGTCATAATCCCCGTAGTACTGTTGGAACAGTTACAGAAATTTATGATTATCTCCGCTTATTGTATGCACGAGTTGGTACGCCATATTGTATTAATGGTCATGGGGTTATTAAATCGGTAACAGTTAAAGAAATCATAAATAATTTAAAACAACTTTTAACAGAAGGTGAAAAATTTATGATTTTATCACCAGTAGTTCGTGATAAAAAAGGTAGTTTTAAAGATTTATTTGCACGTTTGAAGCAGGAAAGTTTTATTCGGGTAAAAGTTAATGATGAAATCAAAACTTTGGATGAAGAAATTGAATTAGATAAAAATAAACGGCAAAATATTGATATTATTATTGACCGTTTGGTTTATAAAGAATCAGCAGATTTATTAAGTCGAATTCATGATGCAATTGAAGTAGCATTAAAATATGGTAATGCATTAGTAAAAATTGATTTTGTTGATCAAAAAAAAGAAATGCTTTTTTCAACTAATTATTCATGTAGTATTTGTGGTTTTGTTATTCCAGAATTACAACCACGGTTGTTTTCATTTAATTCACCATCAGGGGCTTGTAGTGAATGTAAAGGCTTAGGAGTAAAATTAGAAGTTGATGAAGATTTATTGATACCTAATCGATCATTATCAATTTTACAAGGGGCAATAATTTATTTAAAAAATATTGTTAATACAACAAATATTGAATGACAAAAGTTTAAAATTTTAGCTAATCATTATCATATTGTGTTAGAGCAACCAGTTAGTGATTTAACAAAAGAGCAACTAGAATATTTGATTCGTGGTAGTGATGAACCAATTGAATATAATTTAAAAACAGCTAGTGGAAACATTATGCGGGGATATGATTATATTGAGGGAATAGGGGAGTTAATTGAACGTCGTTATACGGAAACATCAAGTGAATCAGCACGTGAATATTATAAACAATTTATGACAGATAAAAAGTGTGGAACTTGTTTAGGAAATCGGTTAAATGAAATTTCTTTGTCAGTTAAAATTAATAATATTAGTATTTCTGAATTTACTGTTTTATCTGTTGAGGATGAATTAAAAGAAGTTTTAAATTTAAAATTAACAGAATCACAACAAGAAATTGCGCGGTTAATTATTAATGAATTAGTTAATCGTTTGGATTTCTTAAGTCGAGTTGGCTTAGGTTATTTAACGTTATCACGTAATGCTTCAACATTATCAGGTGGAGAAGCCCAGCGGATTCGATTAGCAACACAAATTGGCAGTCAGTTAACAGGGGTTTTGTATGTGCTAGATGAACCTTCAATCGGATTACATCAACGAGATAATGATAAATTAATTGAAACATTAAAAAGTTTACGTGATTTAGGAAATACTTTAATTGTGGTCGAACACGATGAAGATACGATTCGTGCTAGTGATTATATTGTTGATATTGGTCCACGTGCAGGGATTAATGGTGGTGAAGTTGTCGCTGCAGGAAGCATTGATGATATTAAACAAAATCCAAATTCAATTACTGGTAAATATTTAACTGGTGAATTAGCAATTAATGTTCCAAAAAAACGGCGTAGTGGTAATGGTTTAGTATTAGAAATTAAAGGAGCACGAGAAAACAATTTAAAAAATATTAATGTTACAATTCCTTTAAATAAATTTGTTTGTTTGACAGGCGTTTCAGGAAGTGGTAAATCAACTTTGATGAATGAAATTTTATGAAAGGGTATTAAGAAAAATTTAGGTTTAGCAACTGAACGTCCAGGTGCACATGATAAAATTGTTGGGATTGATAATATTGATAAAGTAATTAATATTTCCCAAGATCCAATTGGGAAAACACCACGTAGTAATCCTGCGACTTATACATCAGTTTTTGATGATATTCGTGATTTATTTGCGAATACGAATGAGGCTAAAGCACGAGGGTACTTAAAAGGTCGTTTTTCTTTTAATGTTCCAGGCGGACGCTGTGAACACTGTCAGGGTGATGGAATTATTAAGATTTCAATGCACTTTCTGCCAACAGTTTATGTTTCTTGTGAAGTTTGTGAAGGAAAACGCTATAATGATGAAACATTATTAGTTAAATTCAAAGATAAAAATATTTATGATGTTTTAGAAATGACAGTTGACCAAGCTTGTGATTTTTTTGCGGCGCAACCAAAAATTAACCAGAAGTTAGCAATAATGCAAGAGGTTGGTTTAGGTTATATTAAATTAGGACAATCAGCAACAGAATTATCTGGTGGAGAAGCGCAGCGGGTTAAGTTATCAACCTTTTTGTTAAAACGGACAACTGGTAAAACTTTATTTTTATTAGATGAACCAACAACGGGGTTGCATGTTGATGATGTTAAAAGATTGTTGGTGGTTTTGAATAAAATTGTTGATAATGGTGATACTGTTATTACAATTGAACATAACTTAGATGTTATTAAAATGGCTGATTATATTATTGATTTAGGACCCGAAGGTGGGATTGGTGGTGGGACGATTGTTGCAACAGGAACACCAGAACAACTTGTTTTAAAAAGTGATACTAGTTATACTGCACAATATCTAAAACCATTATTAAAGTAAGAGGTTACAATGGATGTTAAAAAACAACTTTTTAAGGCAACATTTTTTCAAAAAAAATATAATTTGGCAAAATTATTAACAAAAAAATATGCTGATGCACAAAATAAAATTAAAGTAATTAATGTTGTTGGCACAAATGGAAAAGGATCAGTTTCAAATTACTTACACAGTCAATTGATGTTAAATTATAAACGGGTGGGTCTTTTTACTTCACCAGCATTTTTAAAACATAATGAACGAATTAAAATTAATAATAAGATGATTAACGATAATGATTTAAAACGAATTATCAAAGAAATTAAAGGAGAAATTAAAACTTATCAGTTAACTTTTTTTGAAATTTGAGTTTTAATTTGTATTAAATATTTTTTAGAACAAAAAATTGATATTGCTATTATTGAAGCTGGGATTGGTGGTTGTTTAGATGCAACTAATGTTTTTAACAATCAATTAGCTGTTTTATTAACTTCAATTGATTATGAACATACTGAAGTGTTAGGTAATAGTTTGGATAGTATTATTCAAAATAAAGTTGGAATTGCAAAAAGCAATTGTAAACTTTTTATTAGTGCTAGTTGTAAAAAATATTTTAATTTGATTGCAAAATATCATGATTTGGATAATATTATTACAAGCGAAATTTGCCCACAAGCAATTAATTATTATCAAGAATTTAATGTTGGTTTAGTTATTAAGTTTTTAAAAGTTTTTAAGTTTAAAATTAATTATGAGCTTTTTAAAGTAAATCCAATCTTAGGGCGTTTTACCCAATTAAGTAAAAATCCATATTTTATTATTGATGGAGCACATAATCCAGAAGGAATTCGTGCCTGTATTCATACTTTTGAAATGTTACATAATTTGAATCGAAATGAAGTATTAGTATTGTATGCTTCTTCCCAAAAAAAAAATTATATGCAAAATTTAACTTTATTGAAGGAACATTTTGGTAACGATTTATATATTACGGAATTTCAACATCCAATGTCATGGGACATTAATAATATTAAGATGCAGAATAAGATTAAAAATTGAAAAAAATTATTATTGCAAAATAAAACAAAAAATATTTTAGTTTGTGGGTCACTATACTTTATTCCATTAGTTTATCAGTTTTATTTAGAAAGGATGTAAAATATGATATA
Organism: Spiroplasma sp. ChiS; assembly: GCF_002968355.1. Classification (NCBI taxonomy): domain Bacteria; kingdom Bacillati; phylum Mycoplasmatota; class Mollicutes; order Entomoplasmatales; family Spiroplasmataceae; genus Spiroplasma; species Spiroplasma sp. ChiS. The sequence goes on from NZ_PUUH01000092.1 coordinate 23,706, forward strand.
TGTATTAACAAACATTGGTGCTTGGTTAGGGATTGCTATTTTATTTTATATTGGAGTATTATTAGATTATAAAAATTGAAAAAAAATTAGTATTTTAACAATTACAATTACAAGTTTATTAATTGCATTATCTGTCATTTTAACAAATGTCATTAGTTATACTATTCCATTTCCATTTATGGGAGGAGGAGTAATTAAATTAGCATTAGGTAACTTTTTAATTTTTGTGATTGGAATGTTATTTGGACCATTTTTTGGTGTATTAAGTGGTTTGGCTACTGACGCTTTAGGGGCTTTGGTAAATATTGCTGGAACATATCATAGTGGTTTTGCTTTTAATCTTGCTTTGTATGGTTTTTTAGGAAGTATGGTTTTTTTATTTAAAAGTCATAAATTTTGAATATTAAAAACAATTATCTTATATACAATTAGTTTTGCTTTAATTTCATTTGCATTTAATGTTTTATGATTATATGCAACGGGTCTGAAACAAGTATTTTTCTCAATGGCTTTTGTTTTTAGAGCAATTAAGTTTCCAATTCAATTGGCAATTTATTTGCCAATGGTTATTTCCAGCTTTACTATTTTATATAAATTAATTATTTTACGTCATAGCATTGCTTTATGATGTACACAGAAAGGATTATTAGTTTTAACACCAATTAAATTTAAAAAACAGAAAACATGTAATAGTTAAAATTGTTTATATGTGGAAAAGTTTTAAAAACTTAATAGTTATAACTATTTTTATTAAAAGAGATTGTGGATAAGTCAGCTAATAGCATTATTTTAACAAATTATATTTACTTATTAATTGTTCGTTATAATATTATTAATGATTAAACAAAGAGGAACGGGAAAATGATGGAAAAGGAAACTACTTATTTAATTAAACAAGAGTATCAATTGTCAGATGATGAACGTATGTTACTTTTATGTTTATATCGTCCAATTATTGGCGATAAAGCACATATGTTATATATTGCTTTAACAGCACAAGATTTCATCTTAGAATTAAATACTAAATATCATTTAAATAGTCTTTTAACATTATTACAAATATCATATGACGAATTTTTAGTAGCAAAAAGTAAATTAGAAACAATTGGCTTATTAAAAATTTTAAAACGAGAAAAAGGAAAGCATTATATTTTAAAACCACAATTACCAATTTCCGCAATTGCTTTTTTTGAAAATCAAATTTTAAGTAATTATTTATTAAATATTGTAGGAGAAAAATCTTTTGCAATTATTAAAGCTAAATTTATTCTTAATAATCAAGAAGACAAACAAAATCTTAATGATTTATCTGACCAATTAAGTAATAAAGTAATGACATTTGATTTTGTCTATATTGATAAATACTTAGCATCAAAAAATGCAAATCATAAATTATACTTACCATATCGTGAAAAAATTATCCAATTAGCAAATTATTATAATGTTTTAACAAATAATCTTGCTATTTTTATTTACAAAAGTATTGAGTTAACTGCCAAAGAAAGAATTTTTAATTATGAGACATTTCAACATTTGCTATCTGATTTTCATCAAAAAACATTATTAAAAAAACAACTTAATGGGGAACAATTAAATTTAATTGTTAGTGATGAAAATATTATTAAGCGAACTAACATGTTAGAAGCAAAAATTAATGAAATGGTTTCAATTGATCCAATTCAATATTTAACTTTACTACGAGAAAATAAGAAACCAACACCAATTGAGATTGAATTAATTCGTGATTTAATTATTAATTATTCATTAACCCCGGGAGTAGTTAATTGTTTAATTGAATATGTTTGATTTAAAAATACTCATCGAATTGAAAGAAAGTATTGTGAAAAAATTGCAAATACTTTTCATCAACTACAAATTAATACTGTTGATAAAGCGATGGAGCATTTACGTAGTGCTTATGCAAAAACACAAAAAAGTAAAGTTACAAAGGATGCTATTAAAGCAAAAACATATCAATGGAAAGAAAAAACAGTTAAGCATAATATGGCTGAATTAGAATATAATAAAATTTATGAACAAAAACGTCAAGAACAAGGAATTAAGAAAGTTAATCTTCCACAATTATTAGATGATTTAAAAAATTTATAATAGTAAAAATGAAAGAGAGATTGAGGCAATGTCAAAACTAAATTTGTTAAAACAACTTCAAAATAACGAAGAATTAATGTTTAATTTACAAGAAATTGAGTTTAATATTAATAATTATCAACAGTTTGAGTCACTCTTTCAAGAATATTTAAATAATTATCATCAATGTGAAAAATCATTATCTTTATCTTTATGCCAACAACCATTTAAAGGTTATAAATATTATATTAAAAAAGAAAATGATAATTTGTTTTTAACACGAATTGAATGTGAGCATACAATAGTTATCAAAGAAAAAAATAAAGTTAAAAATAACTATCTTTATTATGACTTTAGTGATGAATTATTAAAATTACGATTAAATGATATTAAAAAAGATGAAAATTTTAATAATATGCATATTATTATTGGGGAAATGGTCAAATTTGTTAAAGGCCAACGAAAAAAAGGCTTATATATTTATGGCCAACCAGGAGTTGGCAAAACTTATTTATTAATTCGCTTAGCTAATGTTTTAGCAAATAATAATCGTAAAGTTGCTTTTATTTCAATAATTAATTTAATTAATCGAGTAAAAGAATCATTTAATCTTTTTAATAGTGAATCATCTTTAGTTGAAATTCTATTAGGAGCTGATGTCTTATTTTTAGATGATATTGGGGGAGAAACTGTTTCTCCATGAGTTCGTGATGATTTATTATTTCGTATTTTAAATGACCGTATTAGTCGTCAGTTACCAACTTTTTTTTCATCAAATTTTACAACAACAGCTTTAACAACAATTTATGCAAATGTCAAAGCTGAAATTAATGATAAAGAAATTAACAAAGTAAAAGCATTAAGAATTGTTGATCGGATCCGAGGATTAGCAACAGAATTAGAATTGTTAGGAAATAGTAGAAGAACTGATGAGGACTATGTGGAAAAATTAACAATCTAAGGAGATTTTCTCTTAACCACATTTGTTAAAAGCAGTATGATTATATGTATTGTGGTTTCTAAAAATAAAGATGTTTTAATTATTTAGAAGTAATTAAAGAATTGAAAGGGAAACAAGATATGAAAAGAATTTTTAATTTATTATTTACTACAACAATATTTTTTTGGAGCTATTCCAAATTTACTGGGTAATAATTCAAATGAAATTCAAGAACAAATAACTATTTGGTTAGAAATGGATGAAACGGAGCGAAATCAATTATTGAATCATAGTATTGATGATTTAGAAATTACGCAATGTACACAAATTTGTTTAGAAAAAGCAAAAATTTATAGATTATCTGATTTAGTTTCAAAAACAGAAAATTAAATTAAAAATATTAAAAATTTAGGAGAAAAATTATTAACAGAAATTAAAGAAAAAATGCATGAGTTAGGTTTACACTTTCGACATTAAATTGGGAGATAGAAAAAACGAAATATTATAAATTATAAATACAAGTGTATTATTTTTATAATTATAATGTAAGTCATAAAATTACGGATGTAAAAGTTATTAATGAAGATTAATAACTTTAGACAATATTTGTTAGTTTAATAATAAAATATTATGTAGGATATACAAATAGTTTTAATTAGTATTGTAAGCAATTAACAAGTTCAAGTTTTTCCTTAATAAAGTATTTGAAATGAGGCATCCTATCAATAAAATAACCTTTATTTGGATATTTTCTAATTTTCTTGCAAATTAGGCCTATAGGTTGTAAAATATATAGTAAGTATGCAATTTTTTTATTGCAGACTAAGAGTATTAAATATATGTAGAGGAGAAAAAGTAGATGACAAAAATTGCAATTAACGGATTTGGACGTATTGGCCGTTTAGCTTTTAGAAGATTATTTGACGAAAAAAATGTTGAAATTGTCGCAATTAACGATTTAACAGAGGCAAAAACTTTAGCAACATTATTAGAACTTGATTCAGTCCAAGGAGGGTGAAAACGAGGAAAAATTTCTTCAGAAGAAGGAGTTATTATTGTTGATGGGAAAAAAATAAATGTTTATGCCCAAAAAGACCCTACTGAGTTACCATGAGGTAAATTAGGAATTGATGTTGTTGTTGAATCAACAGGATTCTTTGCTGATCGTGCTGGTGCTTCAAAACATCTTACAGCAGGAGCAAAAAAAGTTTTAATCTCAGCTCCAGCAAAAGGAACAGATGTTAAAACAATTGTTTATAATGTAAACCACAAGGAAATTAAAAAGGAAGATACTATTATTTCAGGAGCAAGCTGTACAACTAACTGTTTAGCACCAATGGCAAAAGTATTAGATAAAAAATTTGGAATTGAAAAAGGATACATGACAACTGTTCACGCGGTAACAAATGATCAAAGATTGTTGGACTTAGCACATGATGATTTAAGAAGAGCACGTGCTGCTTTTTCAAATATTGTTCCAACTAAAACAGGAGCAGCAGCAGCCGTTGCGTTAGTATTACCACAATTAGAAGGTAGATTTGATGGAATGGCATTACGTGTTCCAACTATTACTGGTTCAATCGTTGACTTAGCAGTTGAATTGAAAAAAACAACAACAGTTGAAGAAATTAATAATGCAATGAAAGCAGCAGCTTCAGAAACTTTTGGTTATAATACACAACCAATTGTTTCATCAGATATTATTGGTGAAACACATGGATCAATTTTTGATGCAACATTAACAAAAATTATTGAACGTGATGGTAAACAATTAGTTAAAGTATATGCATGATATGATAATGAAATGTCATATGTATCACAAATGGTACGTACATTATTATACTTTGCTACAGTTTAATTTAAAATAAAAAAACACTAAAAAATATTTTAGTGTTTTTTTATTTTTCTAAAAAAGATATTTCTTATGCTATGATATTTATATAAGAATTAATATTAAAAAAATAATCTAGAAAACTATCGTTACTATCGCTGGTTTATTTACGAGTTGATAATGGAGACAATTAAAGCAATTAAGGAGAGCAAAAAAATGAAAAATCCTATTTTAGAAAAGCATTTTAGTAATATTCGTGATCAACTAAAGTTAGTTTTAAATACAGAAAAAATTCATGATTCAACAAATCCAATTCAATTATTATATGATAATGTTGTTTTAATTCGGAATAATGGCCGTGTTATTACTGATGAAGATTTTACATATCGTTTAGAATTAGTCTTGGTTGATACTTATAAAACATTGTCATTACTAATTGATTCATTATTACAAAATGCTAAAACATTGGCTTTTAGTTATTTTAAAGAAAAATTAGATATTAAAGAATGACACGATAATTTATATGCTGATGCTGTTCAAATATTGAAAGAAAAATATGCTGATAAACTAATGCAAATAGATTTTATTTTATTATTTTTACAAAGGCATTAATTACCTTTTAAAAACCCTTATTTTATTGGTAAAAATACGATATAATTTATATTGTTAAACATATAACAATGAGAGGGATATATTATGAGTCAAAACAAGAAATTATTTTATGTTACAACCCCAATTTATTATCCAAGCGCACAATTACATATTGGGCATGCATATACCACGACATTAGCTGATATTCTTAATCGTTATAAAAAAATGGCTGGCTATGAAACTTTCTTTTTAACAGGTAGCGATGAACATGGTGAAAAAATTGAAAAGAAAGCAAAAACTGCGGGAATAACGCCATATCAATTTATAACAATGATTGTTGATAATTTTAAATTATTATGAAATAAATTAGGAATTGAATATTCAAAGTTTATTCGTACCACTGATAAAGAACATGAAGTTGGAGTCCAAAAGATTTTTAGTAAATTATATAATAATGGGGATATTTACTTAGGAGAGTATGAAGGTTTGTATTGTGTTAGTTGTGAAGAATTTTTAACTGAAGCACAAATTGATAAGATAACAAACCAATGTTTAGTTTGTGGTAATAAGCCACAAAAAGTAAAAGAAGAAACATATTTCTTCAAAGTCTCAAAATATAGTCAATTTTTAATTAATTATTATAATAATTATCCCGGTTTTATTGAGCCAGAAGCAAGAAAAAATGAAATGTTAAATAATTTTATTTTACCGGACTTAACTGATTTATCTGTTACTAGAACAACTTTTTCTTGGGGAATTAAAACATTAGAAAATGATAAACACATTATTTATGTTTGAATTGATGCCTTATCAAATTATTTAACAGCATTAGGTTATTTGTCAAATGATGATGCATTGTTTAATAAATTTTGAAATAATCCGGATGTTGAAATTTTACAATTATTAGGAAAAGAAATTTCTCGGTTTCACACTATTTATTGACCAAGTATGTTAGAAAGTTTAGGATTACGGCAACCTAATAAACTTTTATCGCATGGTTGAATTTTATTTAAAGATACTAAAATGAGTAAATCAATTGGAAATGTTGTTGATCCATTATATTTAATTGATAAATATGGGCGTGATACATTACGGTTTTATTTAGGATATGAAATTCCAACTGAAAATGATGGTAAATTTTCTTATGAAATGTTTTTAGAATCATACAATGCTCATTTAGTCAACAATATCGGGAACTTGGTATCACGAGTAAGTAATATGATTAGCAAATATTTTAATGGACAGTTAGTAAAACAACAACAATTGGATAATGTATTAATTGAAAGTTGTGCTCAAGCGGTGCAAAATTATCAACAAGCAATGGATGCTTATCAAATTTCAGAAGGATTAAGCATTATTTTAGAACTATGTAATAAGGCGAATAAATATATTGAAGAAAATAAACCTTGGGAATTAGAAAAAAACAAAAATATGGAGCAATTACATGAAACTTTAGCAAGTTTAGCTTATACTATTATCGTTAGCGCCTTTTTATTGCAGCCAGTTTTAGTTGATAATGCCCAAAAGATTGCCGATTATTTTAATGTTAATTTAACTAATTTAACATTTAAAACAATGTTAATGCAAGAAATCATATATAATAAAACGATAGAGAAAAAAGAAAACTTATTTAATCGTGTTAATGTAGAACAAGAATTAAAACAAATTGAAACAGAATTAAATTAATATAAAAGTAATAAAGGAGGGAGTTTAATGAAAAAATATGATGTAATTGTAATTGGTGCTGGTCATGCTGGAGTTGAAGCAAGTTTAGCTGCAGCAAGAATGCAGAAGAAAACATTATTAGTTACTTTGCATAAAGATAAAATTGCATTAATGCCATGTAATCCCTCAATTGGTGGTCCAGCGAAAGGAATTGTTGTTCGTGAAATTGACGCCATCGGTGGTGAAATGGCAAAAGCAGCTGATGCAACAGCTTTGCAAATGAAATTATTAAATTCTTCGCGAGGGCCTGCTGTATGAGCTTTACGTGCTCAATCAGATAAAATTCAATATGCAAAATATATGCAAAAAGTAATTGAAAAGCAAGATAATTTAGATTTATATGAAGGAGCAGTTCAATCCTTATTGGTTGATCATGATAATAATTGTTATGGGGTAATGTTAAAAGACCAAACACAATTTTTTGCCAAAAAAGTTATTTTAACAACAGGAACATATATGCAATCTTTAGTGTTACAAGGAATGACAAAAAAAGCAGAAGGACCTGATGGCGATATTACAACAGCAGGGTTATCAACGCAGTTAAAACATTTAGGGTTTGAATTATTTCGCCTAAAAACTGGCACACCAGCACGAGTTCTTAATACTTCAATTGATTATAGCAAAGCACAACCAGAACCAGGAAGTGATTTGCAACTAGCCTTTTCTTATTCAACAAAAACATTTACACCGTTAGAAGAGCAAGAATTATGTTGATTAATTCATTCAACACCAAAAACACATAGTATTGTGCAAAACAATTTAACAGCATCAGCAATGTACTCTGGGAATGTAAAAGGAACGGGACCACGTTATTGTCCAAGTTTTGAGGATAAAATTGTGCGCTTTGCTGATAAACCACGTCATCAAATATTTTTAGAACCAGAATCAAAGAGTTTAAATACAATTTATGTTCAAGGGTTTTCAACTTCAATGCCAATTGATGTACAAGAAAAGATGCTCCGTTCCTTGCCAGGATTCGAAAATGTTGAAGTTTTAAAATGAGCTTATGCAATTGAATATGATGCGGTTGTACCAACACAGTTAAAACATACATTAGAAACAAAAAAAATTAAAAATTTATATACAGCAGGTCAAATCAATGGAACAAGTGGATATGAAGAAGCTGCTTGTCAAGGTTTAATGGCTGGAATTAATGCTGTTTTAAGTATTGATCAAAAAGAACCTTTCATTTTACGTCGTGATCAAGCTTATATTGGAGTATTAATTGATGATTTAATTACAAAAGGAACGGAAGAACCTTATCGTTTATTAACTTCCCGTGCCGAATATCGCTTATTATTGCGGAATGATAATTCTGAAGAACGGTTAAAAAATTATGCTTATCAATTAGGTTTAATTGATCAAAAAAGTTGAACAGAATATCAAAATAATGTGCAAAGTTATAATGAAGTAATGCAATTATTAAAAGAAACTTATTTCACGGTAAAATCACCATTAATTCAAAAGTTAGCTAACTTAGGTGTTACCAAGATTACAGAACGCATTTCTGGTTATAATTTATTAAAACGACCAAATATTGAGTTAAAATATTTAGAGGATGAGTTACCACCGTTAAATAATTTAAAATCATTTTTAAAACAAAACTTATTAATTAATATTCGCTTTGAAGGATATATAAAAAAAGAACAAGAAATTGCTTTAAAAACAATTAAGTTGGAAAATAAATTAATTCCGGCTAATTTAAATTATGACTTAGTAGATAACTTAGCACTTGAAGCACGAGAAAAATTTAAAAAGATTCGACCAATTTCAATTGGTCAAGCAAATCGAATTTCAGGAATCAATCCAGCTGATATTCAAATGCTTTTGTTTCATTTAAAAAAAATGGAATTGGATGCAAATAGATAAGAGGGTGAAGTATGAAATTATATAATACTTTGACTCGTAATTTTACAGATTATAGTCAAACAAAAAAAATTAATATTTATGGTTGTGGACCAACTGTCTATAATTACATTCATATTGGTAATGCTCGCGCAATTATTACTGTTGATTTATTAGTTAGTTTTTTACAATTTCAACAAATTGAGGTTAATTATATTCAAAATTATACGGATATTGATGATAAGATTATTGCTAAAGCAGCAGCAGAACATAAAACTGAACAAGAGATTGCAGAATTTTATATTAAAGCTTTTGAAGAAGATGTTTTTAATTTAAATGTTAGAACACCAACTAAGTGAGTACGAGTAACAGACCATGTTAAAGATATTGTTACTTTTATTCAAAAATTAGTTAAAATTAATGCTGCATATGAAGTTAATGGTAGTGTATATTTTGATATTGCAAAATATCAAACACAATATGGACAATTAGCTAATAAAAAAATTTCAGAATTAGAAGCTAATGCTCGAATTGAACATGATGCTAACAAACATAGTCAATATGACTTTGCATTATGAAAGCAAACAACAGAAGGGATTTCTTTCCCCTTTTATGATCAAAAAGGTAAATTATATCAAGGTCGTCCAGGATGACATACGGAATGTGCTGTCTTAATTGATAAATTTTTTTATAAAGAAACAATTGACATTCATGCCGGAGGAATTGATTTAGTTTTTCCTCATCATGAAAATGAACGAATTCAATTTTTCGCAAAAAATAATAAGGAAATCGCAAAAATTTGAATGCATAATGGGCATTTAAATGTTGCTGATAAAAAAATGAGTAAATCTTTAAATAATACTATTTTAGTTCGTGATTTTATTAAATTATATGGGGCAAATACATTACGTTACTTATTATATGCAACTAATTATACACAACCATTAAATGTAACAGAAACTTTAATTATTAGTGCGCAAGGTGAAACAGAAAAGATTTTTAAAGTGTTAAAAGCAATAAATTTATATTTAGTTGAATATGATTTAAATTATAATTTAACACAACATGGTCACAATGTTAAGGAAGTCCTTGCTGAGTTAGCAAATAATTTGAATAGCCCGAATGTTTTAAATATTATTAGTAAAATGACTAAAATTATTAATACTCAATTACGTGACAAAAAACTTAATTTACAACTTGCTAGTGATTTTTATAATATTATTTTTAATATTATGAATTTTAATTTTAAATTACCATTAATTAGTAGTGAAATTCGTAAATATTTATTAGAATGAATTAAGTCAAAAAATAATAAGGATTTTGTCAAAGCAGATGAACTTCGTAAGGTTTTAGTAGAAAAAGATATTTTGTAACATAATTAAACAAAAAGAAATTAATGTTATTGGCGCTGGGTTAGCAGGCTGTGAAATTGCTTACCAGTTAGCAAAACGTGGTTTAAAAGTAAAATTATATAAAGCAAAAACATTATTTAAAAATCCAGTTCAAAAATTAGATACATTTGCAGAATTAGTTTGTTCTAATTCTTTTCGTAGTGTTTCGAAAGAAAATGCAATTGGTATTTTAAAAGAAGAGTTAAAATTATTAGATTCTTTAATTTTAAAAACAGCTTATGATGTACAAGTTCCTGCTGATGATGCACTTAGTGTTGACCGCGAGTTATTTTCACAAAAAGTTACAGCAACTTTAATAAATCATCCTAATATTAATATTATTTATGATGAATTTATTAAAATAGATCCAAAACAAATTACCATTATTGCTGTTGGACCATTAGTAACAGCAAATTTTGCTTTTGAACTTAAGAAGTTAATTGATAAGAAAGCATTGTGTTATTATGATAATTCAACTCCAATTATAACAAAAGCTGGAATTGATTTTTCAAAAGCATATTATGGCGCACGACACTCAGAACAAAAGGATTATATTATTTGTCCATTAACAGAAGATGAATTTAATCAATTAGTTACCGAATTAGTAAAAGCAAAACGAGTACCTATTGCAGATTTTGAAAAATATTTTAAAGGTTATTAACCAATTGAGATTATGGAATAAACATCACGAAAAATTCTTTTGAATGGTCCAATGAGTAGTAATAATTTAATAGACAAAAATGGTAACCAACCGTTTGCTGTGGTTCAATTACGACAAGATAATGTAATTGATAGTTTATATAATTTAGTAGGCTGACAGACAAATCTAACGTGACCAGAACAAAAACGAATTATTAAACAATTTATTCCAGGGTTAGCAAAAGTAGATATTGTTCGATATGGAGTTTTACATAAAAATAATTATATTAATTCGCCAAAAGTTTTAAATCAATTTTTACAATATAAACAAAATAATAATTTTTTTTGCTGGTCAAATTATTGGTGTAGAAGGTTATTTAGAATCAGCGGCAGTAGGATTATTATGTGCCTTAAATGTCTATCAATATGTAATGGATTTACCATTAATTAAATTTCCTTCAGAAACTATGCTAGGAGCATTAGTTAACTATGTTACAAATCCAAAACAACGAGATTTAAAACCGATGAAAGCAAATATTGGCATCGTGCCAACTTTAACAACTAAATTCAAAAGTAAAACAGAGAAAAATTTAGCAATTTATTCTCGAGCAATAAAAAAATTAAAAGAAACTATTAAAAAATATCAAATTAAATTATAATACTTATAAAGAAATTTATTAATATTGGTTATGGATAATAAAACAGGAAAAGGAAGAAAATATGCAAGAATATATATACATTTATGGAATTAATCCTGTTGTGGAATCATTATTAAATCCAGCAGTGAAAATTAATAAACTTTATTTATTACCACAAGGGAAAAATAATGATTATTATTTAAAACTAGCTAAAAGTCGTCAACTTAAGGTTGTATTTTGTTCAGCAGTTGAAATGACAACACTTGTACAAACTAGTAAGCATCAAAGTTTGGTATTAGAAATTTGTAAACCACAAAATTATTCATTAGCTTCGATAACAACAAAAGCATTACAAAATAAACATCCATTTTTATTAGTTCTTGATCAAATTTCTGACCCACATAATTTTGGTGCAATTTTGCGAACTTGTGATTTGTTTAATGTTGATGGGGTTATTATTTTAGATAAACGACAAGTTGATATTAATGCTACTGTTGCCAAAACATCTGCCGGTGCTTTTAATTATGTTCCAGTTTGTCGAGTAAATAATTTAACTAATGCAATTGAATATTTAAAAAAACAAGGGTTTTGAATCTATGCAACAAGTTTATCCACAAAAGCACAAAATGTAAGTGAATTAAAATATGATACCCCAATTTGTCTAATCCTCGGTAATGAAGGAACAGGAATTAGTGCAAAATTATTAAAGCATGCTGATTTTAATATTTATATTCCAACAGCAGGTCATCTTGATTCTTTAAATGTATCGGTTGCTAGTGCTATTTTAATTTATCAAATTAAAATGTTGCAACAATAGAATTTAATTTAGAAAGGATTTGACTATTGTTACGATGAATGAATATGAATTACTTTATTTATTTCAAGAAGGTCATAATAAGACAGCATTATTTAGTTTATATAAATTATATGCGCCCTTTCTAGAAAATGTTAAGCGACGAACTTTTTATAAGTATTTTGGGTTACCAATTGAATTAGCTGATTTAGAAAGTTTAAAATATTTTTCAGTATTAGAAAGTGCCAAAATGTATAATCTCAAGTCGTCAAAAAAATTAAAAGATTTTATTTTTCAACATTACACATGAGATATTCATAAACAAATTCGCCAATTTTTTAATTTAAAAAATAGAGTCTTAAATTATTATATTAAATTAACTAATGAGAATATCATTAATAAAGATGATAATTTTTCTAATAAAATGGCTTGTTTTGATGAACAAAAACAAATTATTAAAATATTTTATCAACGATTGTCGCCCTTAGAAAAAGAAGTATTTTGATTATGGTTTGTTGGTGAAAATATTTATAATATTCATCAGTTATTAGAGTTGAATTATCGCCAAGTTGATAATGCAATGCAACGAATTATGCAAAAAACAAGAGATTTTTATAAAAATAGTTAATTAAGTATATGAATATTGTTATTAATATACTATAATTAATTATGGTGAATATTATGCGCGAAAAGATTATATTAGTATGTTCCGAATGTTTAAATCGAAACTATACAACATTTAAAAACAAGATGACACAGAAAGAACGATTAGAAATAAATAAGTTTTGTAAAACATGTAATAAACATACTAAACATAAAGAAACAAGGTAGGTGTTTGCAATGGAAAAAAATGAAAAATCAAAAAAGAAAATTAAAACTGTTTTAACAAAAGAAGAAAAAAAAGCGTTAAAAATTCAAAAGAAAAATAAAAAAGCAGCGCTAATTTTTCAGAAAAAAGCAAGTAAAATAGCACCAATTCAAGTTGGAACAAGAAAAATAAGCACAACACCAGAAGTTGATGAAAATGGTGAACCAATTAAAAAAGGTCTTTTTAAGCGTAAAAATTCAAATAAAAGTAAAAAAACAAATTGAAAATTAGCTTTTCGTGAATTTCCTGTCAAAATGGCAAAAGAAGTTACAAGAATTCGATGAACAAGTAAGGGTAGTTTAGGACGCAAGTTTTTAATCACAATTTTATTTATTATTGCTTTTGCGGTGTTTTATTTAGTATTAGATTTAGTTTTACATCATTTACTAACTGTTGCTCGCATTATATAATTAATAAATAGGTTTAAAAGGAGTAAAGTAATGTTAGGAAAAAACACAATAACAGATGAAATCATTGATAATGATAAAAGTGAAGACAGAGAAACTTTAGAAGATATTACGAAGTATCTTGGAAAATGATATGTAATTAATTGTTATTCTGGGCATGAAGATCGTGTTCGTGATGACTTAATTCAGCGGGTAGAATCATTAAATATGAAAGATGTTGTTTTTGATATTAGAGTTATAAAAGAGACAGTTTCAGCCAAAAAAGGAGGAAAACTAATAGAAAAAGAGAAAAATGTTTATCCAGGTTATATTTTTATTAATATGATTATGAATGATGAAGCTTGATATATTGTTCGGAACACAACAGGGGTTACTGGATTTATTGGTTCATCAGGGCGAGGAACAAAACCTTTTCCTTTAACAGATCAAGAAGCAAGAACAATGCTTTCAAAATCATTGGCAGCTAAAAAAACAGCAACAAAGCAAGGAAAAAAAGTTAAAAAAGTATTTGTGGCAAACTTTGAAGTTAATGATTATGTTCGAATTTTATCAGGAACTTTTACTGAGATGGAAGGACAAGTAACAAAAATTGACACTTCAAAAGGGATTGCAATAGTAAATTTAGAAATGTTTGGTCGTTTGACACCTACTGAGGTTGAATTTGACCAATGTGAAAAAATTGGGTAGGTTAGCATAGCAAATTAATATTAATTTTTGTTATGCTTTTTTAAAATGATAAATGTAAATCGTTTAACTGATGATACTTTTTTTATGCAAAATGCTGTTATTGTTGCACGCGAATTATTAGGAAAATATTTAGTTCGAATTATTAATGGGAAAAAAATTGTTTGTAAAATTATTGAAACCGAAGCTTATGATGGACCTGATGATGATGCTAATCATGGGTTTAACAATAACCGTAGTTCTCGTAATGAAACACTTTTTTGAAAAGGCGGTTTTGCACATGTTTTTCTAATTTACGGAATGTATTATTGCTTTAATATTGTTACTGATCAAACTGATTATCCAAGTGCAGTTTTATTACGCGCTGGTGAAATTATTATTGATGAAACAGTTCCTGACTTTGTTTCAACACCACGGTTAGCAAATGGTCCTGGGAAGTTGTCACGCTATTTAAAAATTACTAAAGCTGATGATGGTCATGCCCTGCTAGAAAGTTCGGTTTTATATCTTGCCGAAGATATCGTTCCACCTACAATTGACATTACAACAACATCACGAGTCAACATTGAGTATGCAACAAATTTTAAATTAAAACCATATCGATTTTATATTACAGATCACAAGGCAGTTTCGAAAAAATAAGAGGTTAAAATGAATAAAGCAAAAAAAGCAGAAATTTGAAAGGTCCACCGAGAATTTCCTTATCTTGAGATTAGCAATATGGGACGTGTTCGTAATATTGTAACAAAGAAAATTAAGGAATTAAAGAAACCAAAAAACACTAATTATTATTTAATTCGTCGTCGTGAAGACGGAAAAACAAAAACAAGACCATTACATAAATTGGTTGTTGAATTATTTATTCGTTCAGTTCCACCAAATATGACAATTGATCATATTAATGGTAACCCACGTGATAATAGAGCAGAAAATTTAGAAATTGTTTCAAAACGAGAAAATACAATTCGACAAATTAGGATGTGATCACATCCGCATAGTTTTTATAATCGTGATTTAGTGGAAGCACATAGTGAGAAACGATGAATGTATCGTGGTGAACTATATAATTGAATTGAAATTTTAAAACTATTACATGCTCAAGGAATTATTTACTATCAAGTTAAATGAAAAGGAAGTAGTAAAGGACGCATTGGTCAATTACCAAATGGTGAAACAATTATGCGTGTCAAAAATATTGATTCTAATAATGGTGATAATGATGATGATTTTTTAAAAAACTATTATGTTGTTCATTCATAATAGTTTTTTTAAAAAACAACTTGTGGTTTAAGCCCAATACTAGCTGTTAAGTCAACAGTACCATGATAGTTTAATTTAATAGCATCAACAAGCGTTGCTGAAACACAAACATCTAAAGCAACACCAACAATGATTAAGTTGGTAACCTTGTGTTCTTGAAGAAATTCATGTAATCCATTTGAAGTTTGATTATCACTAAAAAAACCACTGTAACTATCAGCATCTTGTTGTGTTCCTTTTAAAATAATATGATCAAATTGCGTTGTAGTTAATTTATAAAACTCACTGCCAAAGGTATTTGCAATACAATGTGGACCTCATTTGGCAAATGAGCAATGATTATTAGTATGAAAATCTTTTGTTGCAATAACTAAATCATCATTATTCTGAAATTCAGCAATTAAAGCAACAATTTTTTCATATAGTTTTTCTGCTCCTGGAACATATAATGCTCCATTAGGGTCAACAAAATCATTTTGATAATCAACGACAATTAAAGCTTTTTTATTCATTTTATACTCCTTTTAATTATTTCTTAACTATTTATATATTACCAAATATATTGTTATAATGTTAAAAGCAATTAAAAGTTATGGGGGATATCGATGATTAAATTAATTAAAACAGCTTTACCAGCATTACAAATTACACCTGAACAAGAAAAACAGTTACAAGTATATTATCAATATTTAATTGAACAAAACCAAATTATGAATTTAACCACAATTATTAAGGAAGAAGAGGTTTATCTTAAACATTTTCTTGATTCAGGATTATTATTAAAAGAATTCTCATTTTCTAAGGAGATGACAGTTAGTGATGTTGGTAGTGGGACTGGTTTTCCAGGGGTTGTTTTAAAAATTCTTTGTCCAACAATTAAATTAACAATTATTGAATCGTTAGAAAAACGATGTTTATTTTTACAACGATTAGTGCTGAAGTTACAGTTAAAAGATGTTGAAATTATTCATGCTCGAGCAGAAGAATATAGTTGAGCGCATTCTGAATCTTTTGATATTGTTGTTTCTCGTGCTGTTGCTAATTTAGGTATGCTATTAGAATTGGTAGTGCGAATGGTTAAAACATCAGGAATGATTATTTGTTATAAAGGACCAAATGTTAATGCTGAATTGCAGGCAGCGCAAAAAACTTTATCTGTTTTGAATTTAAAATTAGAAAAAATTCAACATGAAACAATTTTACAACTTGGTGAACGGGACATATGTTATTTTATTAAGACAAGACCAACTGCAGAACCGTACCCACGTCGGTTTAATCAAATAAAAAAATTTCCAATTGGATAAAGTGTTATATAATAATAATGTATAAAATTATCAGATGCAACGGAACGGGAAGGACAATTATGGGAAAAATTATTGCAATCACAAACCAAAAAGGCGGCGTTGGTAAAACAACAACTTCGATTAACTTAGCGGCCGGATTGGCACGTACTGGACGAAAAATTTTATTAGTTGATATTGATCCCCAAGGAAATGCAACAACGGGGACAGGGGCTAATAAAGAAGAAATTCATGAAAGTATGTATGATGTTTTAGTTGGACAAATCCCATTAAAAAATATTATTATTTCAGACATTATAACTAATGTTGATTTAGCACCAGCAACCATTTCATTAGCGGGTGCAGATATTTATTTGATGGAAAGAACAGAAGATAACCAAAGGATTTTATTAGAGCGGATTAAACCGGTTCGTGATAAATATGATTTTATTTTAATTGATTGTCCTCCTTCTTTAGGATTGATTAATCGAAATGCACTAGCTTGTGCTGATTCTGTTTTAATTCCAATTCAAGCAGAGTATTATGCGTTAGAAGGTTTAGCACAGTTATTAACAACAATTCATTTTGTTCAAAAAATGTTTAATGAAAGTTTAACAATTGAAGGAATTGTTTTAACAATGTTTGATTCAAGAACAAAATTATCATTTGAAGTTATGACGGAAGTTAAAAAATATTTTAATGAAAAAGTTTATCGAACACATATTCCAAGAAATGTTAAAATTAGTGAATCACCATCACATGGTTTAAGTATTTTTGAATATGATAAAGGTGGTGCAGGTGCAGTTGCGTATGAAGAATTAGCGAGAGAGGTGTTGGCAAACAATGGCAAATAATACTAAAAGTCGATTAAGTTCAAAAGGATTAGATAAAATTTTTGGTGAAGGAATCAACGAAGTAATTAAAGGGATTGAAAGTAATGATGCTTTAAAAGAAACAGCAAATGAAATTGCATTAGCGGAAATCTTTCCTAATCCGCATCAACCCCGCAAAAATTTTAACGAAGAAGAGTTAACAGAATTAGCACAGTCAATTAAAGAATATGGTTTAATTCAACCTATTATTGTAAAAAAAACTAATAATGGTTATTATTTAGTTGCCGGAGAACGTCGTAGTCGTGCCGCAAAATTAGCGGGATTAACAACGATTCCAGCAATTGTAGTTGATTTTAATGATCAGCAAATGAAAGAAGTTGCTTTAATTGAAAATATTCAACGAGTTGATTTAAATTCAATTGAAGAAGCTAATGCTTATAAAGAATTGATTGAATTATTAGGTTTAACACAAGAAGAATTAGCACAACGAATTGGAAAATCACGTAGTCATGTCACAAATACAATGCGATTATTAAATTTACCAACTGAAGTGCAAACCTTGTTATTAGAAAATAAAGTAACAATGGGCCAAGTTAAACCATTAATTAGTTTAAATGTTGACAAAAATAAATTTAAAAACATTATTAATAAGATTATTAATTTAAATTTAAATGCGCGTCAGGTTGAAAAATTAGTAAAAGAATACAATCCAAAAATAACGAAACCATTGATTGAACATTCAGAGAAGGATTCGTCAAAAAGAGCTGTTAATGAATTTTTGGAAAATAAAATAATGCGAAGATTAGGAACTAAAGTAGTCATTGATACTGATAAAATTCTTATCAAGTATACTGGAATTAAAGATTTAAACCGTATTTTAGAATTATTAGGTTTAATTGACGATTAATTAATAGTAAGGAAGAAAATAATGGCATTAAAAATGGGAATAGTTGGCTTACCAAACGTTGGTAAATCCACTTTATTTAACTCAATTACAAATTCACAAGTTGAAGCGGCTAATTATCCATTTGCAACAATTAATCCAAATGTTGGAACAGTGGCCGTTCCTGATGAACGAATGAATACTTTAATTGCCCTTTGTGCTCCCGATAAAGCAATTCATAGTACTTTTGAATTTTATGATATTGCAGGATTAATTGCGGGAGCTAGCAAAGGCGAAGGTTTAGGAAATGCTTTTTTGCAAAATATTCGAGAAACTGATGCAATTTGTATGGTTATCCGTTGTTTTGATAATAAAGATATTACCCACGTTGAAGGAACAATTGATCCAATTCGTGATATTGAAATTATTAATTTAGAATTAATTATTTCTGACCAAGAACAAATTAAAAAACGAATTGAGAAAATTGGTAAAAAAGCACAAACTTTTAAACAAAAAGAAGATGTTTTTGAATATGAATTGTTATTAAAGTTAGGGACAGCATTAGAAGAAAATAAATTATTAAAAGATTTAACATTATCAGATGATGAACTAAGAGTAGTAAAGAATTTTAATTTATTAACAATTAAACCTTTTATTTATGTTGCGAATGTTGCAGAAAGTGATTTAAATCAACCAGATAATTTTTATGTTAAAACAGTTAAAGAATATGCTCAACAAAAAGAAATTGAAGTAGCTGTTATTTGTGCTAAAATTGAAGAAGAATTATCAGCATTAGAACCAGATGATCGGAAGTTATTAATGACTGATTATGGTATTAAAGAAGCCGGTTTAAGCCAATTAATTAAAAAATCTTATGCTTTATTAGGTCTACAAACATTTTTTACTGCTGGTAAGCAAGAAGTACGAGCATGAACTTTTAAAAAAGGAGCTACAGCGCCAATGTGTGCCGGAATTATTCATTCTGATTTTGAGCGCGGTTTTATTCGGGCAGAAGTTTATTCATATGCTGATTTAGTTAAATATGGTAGTGAAAAATCTGTCAAAGAAAACGGACGTTTACGAAGCGAAGGAAAAACTTATGTTATGCAAGATGGTGATATATGTTTTTTTAAATTTAATGTCTAAGGAAAAATAATAATGCGAGTTGGCAATAGTTATGATTTACATAATTTAAAAATGGGAACAGGTTTTTATTTGGGGGGAATTCTTATTCCATGCCAATACCAAGTTGAAGCTGTTTCTGATGGTGATATTTTGTTGCATACAATTAGTGAAGCAATTATTGGAGCCTTAGGATTGGGTGATTTAGGTGAATGATTTGATGAAACAAATAAAAAACTTAATTCACAGTTAATTTTAAAAAAAGCATTAACATTAATGGCTGAGCAGAATTATCAAATTAGTAATATTGATACAACAATTATTATTGATGAACCACGTTTACAAAAACATAAAAAATCAATTAAAACTAATTTACAAAAATTATTACAAATTCCAGCTGAAAAAATTAATTTAAAAGCAAAAACTACTGAACAAAATTTTCCAAATATTATTCAAAGTTATACAACATTATTACTATTAAAAGAAAATGATTAGGTAAAAGGTTAGAATAGGGGATTAAAATGAAGCAAAAAGTTAGATTACGTTATGCGCCAAGTCCAACGGGATTTTTACATATTGGTAATACAAGAACGGCATTATTTAATTATTTATTTGCAAAACATTATGATGGTGTTTTTGTTCTACGAATTGAAGATACAGATATTGAACGAAATGTGGAAGGAGCAATTGCATCACAATTAGATAATTTACGTTGATTAGGGATTGAACCAGATGAAACAATTGATCGCCCAGGAGCTTATGGGCCATATCGACAATTAGAACGATTAGAGCTTTATCAGAAATATGCACAAAAATTATTAACAACAAAAAAAGCATATTATTGTTTTTGTACTCCATCTGAACTTGACAAAGATTGTGAAGCACAATTGGCAAAAGGATATTCTTCACCACGTTATAATCGCAAGTGTTGACAATTAACTTCCGAACAAATTGCTGAAAAATTAGCGAAACAAATTCCGTATAATTTACGTTTTTTTGTTCCAGATGAAGCAAGTTATGATTTTAATGATTTAGTCCGCGGATCTGTTCATTTTGAAGGAAAAGATCTTGGTGATTGAGTCATTTTAAAATCAAATGGGATTCCAACTTATAACTTTGCGGTAGTCATTGATGATATGTTAATGGAAATTAGTCATGTTGTGCGGGGAGAAGAACATATTTCCAATACGCCAAAACAATTAATGATTTACGAAGCATTTAATGCGACCCCCCCCGTTTTTGCTCATTTAACCTTAATTGTTAATGAACAACATAAAAAGTTGTCAAAACGAGATAGTCATTTAATGCAATTTATTAGTCAATATCGAACATTAGGATATTTACCAACAGCATTTTTTAATTTTATTAGTTTATTAGGATGATCCCCCCCGGGTACTGTTGAAATTTTTAGTCATGATGAGTTAATTAAAATTTTTGATGAAACACGATTTAGTAAATCACCAAGTATGTTTGATGTTAAAAAATTAACTTGAATGAATAATTATTATCTTAAACAAATGTGTGATGAGGATTATCTAACTTTTGTCCGACCTTTTTTAGCAACGGGCTATGATTTAACAAAAAAAACAACCGAATGAGTAAATATGTTATTATTAATTTATAAAAAAGAACTCCAATATGGGGCAGAAATTGTAGCATTAACAAAACCATTTTTTGAACCAACAACAAAATTATCAGCAACAACGCAAGCAGTGCTAACAGAATTAAGTGGTTATGAAGAAATGATAACATCTTTTAAAACAGCGTTAAGTCAATTGCCAGTTTGAGATGAACTAAATATTAAGCAATTAATTAGTAAAATGGGGGAGCAATATCTTATGAAAGGAAAGAATTTATTTATGCCAATTCGAATTTTCACTTCTCATCAGGAACATGGACCAGAACTAGCAAAGGTTATTTATTTATTAGGGAAAGAACAAGTAATTAGTAATATTACTAAATTGCAATAACGAAAAAATGAAATTACCACTAACAATCCGAGATAGTGTTCATGGCGATATTGAAATTGATGAAGAAATTACCGTAAAATTAATTAACACTCCAGAATTCCAACGCTTGGATCGCATTAGCCAATTAGCAGGGGGGCAATTTGTTTTTCCAAGTGCTTCTCATACGCGTTTTTCACATTGTATTGGTGTTTATTATTTAGTTAGTAAAATGTTAGAAACAACAAGTTTTCAAGAAATGTATAGTAAGCATGAACAATTATTGGTTAAATTAGCAGGATTACTGCATGATGTTGGACATGGACCATTTTCCCATACATTTGAAATGACTAATCAAGTAACAAAACAAAATATTAGTCATGAAAATTATTCGTCTTTATTAATTAAAGATCCAACAACAAATATTAATAAAATTTTAGCGGCCGAATTTAGTCCAGACGAAATTAATGAATTATGTATGATGATTGAAGGCAAACATCCTGATGAAGTTTTATCATCGTTAGTTTCATCTCAATTAGATGCTGACCGAATGGATTATTTATTACGTGATGCGCAAACGAGTGGCGTAGGCTATAGCCATGTTGATACGCAGTGAATTATTCGGCATTTGTTTATTAAAGATAAAAAGATTGTTTTTCCGTTAAAAGTACAATATGCAATTGAATCATTTTTAATTGGTCGTTATCATATGTATAAGCAGGTTTATTTACATTCATTAAGCATTGGATTTGACTTAACTTTCCAAATGATGTTTAAACGATTGTATGATTTATATCACAACAAGTATCAGTTTAAAAATAAAGCAATTATTACTTTATTAACCCCGGTGTTGGAAGGAAAAATGATGAGCCCGAACCAGTATTGTACGTTAGATGATTATACATTATTTACCTATTTAAAAATGTTAGAAAGTGAAAATGATGAGATTTTAGTTACATTAATTAAAATGTTAACGATGCGGAATTTTCTTCAAAAAATAAACCCAGAAAAAAAAAATTTCGAAGAAATTAAAAGTAATTTGATAAAAAAATATAAAAACCATTATAATTATTTTATGGTTGAATACAACCTAAAACCAGTTAAATTATATGATAGTGATACTAAACCAATTTATATTGATACACCAAAAGGAATTAAATGCATTATGGAAGTTTCAGAAGTCCTAGCGTTTAAAAATAATAGTAAAAAAACAGCAACAACAATTTGGTTTTCAATTGGGGAAAAATATGAGAATGATTGATAAGAAAGGTTTAAATTAATGAACGATAATGTAGAATTGTTAGAATTAGTGTATTCATATTTAAAAAAGAAAAAAAATAGTGATACTTTTGAAAATATTTGAAATGATATTGCATCAAAAAGTGATGTGACAGTTCACGGAGCCAGCAAAGAAGATGTTATTGCGGAATTATATACTGATTTGGTGTTAGATAACCGTTTTGTTTTGACAAGTGAAGGTATGTGAGGATTACGTGAATTCTTAAAATATGATGAAATTAAAAAACAATATGATTATACTGATCAGTTTGAAACAACAGAAGAATTTGAAGATATTGATTTAGATGAAGATGAAGACGAAGAGGAAAATGAAGAAGAAGCATTAATTGGTACTCTTGATTTTGATGATACATTAGATGATAATGATGATGATAACGAGGAAGATGATTTTGTTGAAATAGAAGTTGATGACGATTTAATTGAAAATGATTATTCTATTGATGATGACGACGAAACAGTAGCAGCTAAATTGGGTATTACAGAAGAAATTGACTGAAAAGCTCTTGAAAAAGAAATGGAAGAAAATAATTAATACCAAGATTAAAGAGTGTTAGAAGTGACAACCCTGTTAATTTCTAAACTCTTTTTAATTTGAGGATGAAAGGATGATAAAACAATGGCAAAATATATTTTTGTAACTGGTGGAGTTGTTAGTGGTTTAGGGAAAGGAATTACAGCTTCTTCAATTGGTGTTTTATTAAAAGCAAGTGGGTTAAATGTTTTTATGCAAAAATTTGATCCATATTTAAATGTTGATCCTGGAACAATGAGTCCTTATCAACATGGTGAAGTTTTTGTAACAGCAGATGGTGCTGAAACAGATTTAGATTTAGGACATTATGAACGTTTTATTGATGAAAATTTAACTAAAGAATCAAATATTACTTCAGGACGAATATATAAAAATGTAATTGAAAAAGAACGTCGTGGCGAATATGAAGGTGGAACAGTTCAAGTTGTTCCACATGTTACAAATGAAATTAAAAAGAAAGTTTATCATGCTGCATCAACTTCAAAAGCAGATATTATTATTACTGAAATTGGGGGGACAGTTGGAGATATTGAATCGTTACCTTTTATTGAAACAATTCGTCAAGTTCGAATGGAACAAGGACGAGAAAATGTTATTTATATGCATGTTTCCTTAGTTCCATATATTGCAGCATCAAAAGAATCAAAGACAAAGCCAACCCAACATTCAGTCCGAGAACTATTATCACTGGGAATTCAACCAGATATTGTTGTTGCCCGTACTGAACAAGCTCTAGATGATAATGTCCTTGAAAAAATTGCTCTATTTTGTAATATCGAAAAAAGTAATGTTTTAGTAGCTACTGATGTTGCTAGTATTTATGAAGTACCATTAAAAATGTATGAACAAAATGCTCAAATAGTAATTAGTAAGTTATTAAATTTAAAAATCACTAAAACTGATATGTCAGAATGAAAACGGTTTGTTGAAAAAATTAATCAGTCTCAACAAGTAATTGAAATTAAATTAGTTGGAAAATATATTGAACTTCCAGATGCTTATTTATCAGTTAGTGAATCGTTGCGAATTGCTGGATATGAAAATAAGGTTAAAATTAAAATTGATTGAATTAAAGCAGAAGATATTAATAAAAAAAATTATCAACAATTATTAAAAAATGCCAAAGGCATTTTAGTTCCTGGTGGCTTTGGTGAACGTGGTTTTGAAGGGAAAATTTTAGCATGCCAATTTGCTCGTGAAAATAACATTCCGTTTTTTGGAATTTGTTTTGGAATTCAAGCAGCTGTAATTGAATTTGCCCGTAATGTTTGTCATATTCAAGATGCTAATTCTTCAGAATTAACAGAAACAAAAAATGCAATTATTGACATTATTCGTGGAAAAGATAAAACTGATGCTTTAGGAGGAACATTACGCTTAGGTAATTATAAAACAACTTTTGTTCCAAACACATTAGCCCATAAATTATATGGCAAAAATGAGGCTTTAGAACGTCATCGCCATCGCTATGAAGTTAATAATGATTATCGTGAACAATTAGCGCAAGCAGGGTTAGTATTTAGTGGCCTTTATGTTGAGAAAAACTTAGTAGAAGTCATTGAAATCCCCAAACATCCTTTTTACCTTGCTGCTCAATATCATCCCGAATTTACTTCTCGTCCAAATAAACCGAATCCATTATTTAATGGTTTTGTGCAAGCAGTAATTAAAAATAAATAAAATGAAAAATTTAAAAAAATAGGCAGATTTATATTAAGATTAAACCGTAGAAAGGTTGGAAATAAGTTATGAGTGGTACAAATTATCGAACATTAGCAATTGTTGGGAGCCAGTGAGGTGATGAAGGAAAGGGCAAAATTACTGATTATTTTGCTCAACAAGCAGATGTTATTGTTCGTTGAGCTGGTGGTGATAATGCTGGACATACAATTGTCATTAAAGGAACAAAATATAAGTTAAGTATTGTTCCTTCTGGTGTTTTTAATAAAAAATCAATGAATGTAATTGGAAATGGTTGCGTTGTTAATTTACGTAAATTAGTTAGTGAAATTATTTATTTACAAGAACATGGTTTTGATTGTAAAAATTTATGAATTAGTGATCGTGCCCATTTAATTTTTCCATATCATATGAAAATTGATGAGTTGCAAGAAGAGTATCGTCAAAAAGACTCAATTGGAACAACAAAAAAAGGAATTGGTCCTTGTTATCAAGATAAAGCCGAACGAATTGGCATTAGACTAGGTGATTTGTTTGATGAAAAAGGATTTTTACAAAAACTAGAAAATAATTTAAAATTTAAAAATGAAGTTTTAACAAAAGTTTTTAATAGTAAAGGATTTGACCCAAAATTAATTTGAAAAGAATATTTGGCATTATTTCAACAAATTAAATCTTTAGTAACTGATACTTCAATTTTAGTTGATAATGCAATTCATACTCACCAAAAGGTTTTATTTGAAGGAGCACAAGGTGTAATGTTAGACTTAGATCACGGTACTTATCCTTTTGTTACTTCATCAAATCCAACAGCATCTTCAATTCCTGTTGGTGTTGGGATTGCACCTCGTTATATTAACAATGTTTTAGGAATCGTTAAAGCATATAATACCCGTGTTGGGACAGGACCATTTCCATCCGAAATTTTTGGGGAAGTTGAAATGTATATTCGTGAAGCAGGACATGAATATGGAACTGTATCTGGGCGAGCACGACGAATTGGGTGATTTGATGGTATTTTAATGAAACATTCACTGCGAATTAGTGGTTATACTAGTATGGCAATTATGTTATTAGATGTTTTAACTACTATTAAGGAATTAAAAATTTGTGTTGGATATGAATATCAGGGGCAACAAATTGATTATGTTCCAAGTACAATTAAAGAATATGAGATGTGTAAACCAATTTTAATAACAATGCCGGGATGAGATGAAGACATTAGTAATGTTACAACATTTGAAGGTTTACCACATAATGCCCAACAATATTTAATGAAATTAGAAGAAATTGTTGGTGTTCCAATTAGTTTATTTTCTGTTGGTCCTGATCGTGAACAAACTATTTTAATGAATAAGGAGATTTTTTAATGATTGAACGCTATTTTGTTCCAGAAATTGGAAAAATTTGAAGTGATGAAAATAAATATAATACTTGAGCAAAAGTAGAATTATTAGTTTGTGAAGGATGAGCACAAATAGGATTAATTCCTCCAACAGATATTGAAAAAATTAAAACTAATTTAACAGTAAATTTACCACGAATGTTAGAATTAGAAGCCGAAACGAAGCATGATGTTGTTGCTTTTACCCGCATGTTATCGGAGACACTAGGACCAGAAAAAAAATGAATTCATTATGGTTTAACATCAACTGATATTGTTGATACTAGTCAAAATTATTTGATGAAAGAATCAAATCATATTGTTGAAAAATATTTATTTGAATTAAAAGCTGCGTTAAAAGAAAAGGCTCTTGCATATAAAAATCAATTAATTATGGGACGTACCCATGGAATGTTCGCAGAACCAACCTCATTAGGATTGAAATTTTTACTTTGGTATGCTGAATTAGAACGTAATATGATGCAATTTAAAGCCGCAGGCTCAGCAATTGCTGTTGCAAAAATATCGGGTTCAGTTGGTAATTATGCGCATGTTGAAGTTCAGGTTGAAGAATATGTGGCAAAACAATTAGGGTTAAACCTTGATCCAATTACAACACAAGTAACATCACGCGATTATCATATTGCACTATTTACAAGTTTTAGTCAAATTGCTAGTTTATTAGAAAAAATGGCGCTTGAATTTCGTCATTTACAACGTTCAGAAGTGGGGGAAATTGCCGAAGGATTTAGTAAAAGTCAAAAAGGGTCATCATCAATGCCACATAAAAAAAATCCAATTAGTGCGGAAAATATTGCTGGTCTAGCTCGTTTGATTCGTAGTAATATGAATGTTACATTTGAAAATAACTTATTATGACATGAACGTGATATTTCACATAGTAGTAATGAGCGAATTATTATCCCCGATACATATCATTTAGTAGTTTATTTATTAAAGCGAATGATAGGTGTTATTAATAATTTGGTTGTTAGTCCGGATAAAATTATTGAACATTTACAACAAGCTAATCAAATTTATTTTAGCCAAGTTATTTTAACAAATATTTTGAAAGAAACTAACTATTCGCGAGAAGAAATTTATGATTTTATTCAAAAATGTACTTTAATAGCACAACAACAGCAACTTGATTTTAAAAATGTTTTAATTGATAATAATGTGGCAAAATATTTGCCCTTACCAAAATTAGAACAATTATTTGATAACAATTATTTTTTACGAAATATTGAACAAATTTATCACCGAGTGCTAAAGTAAAAAAAGGAGCAAAATGATGAAGTTAATTGTGGGTTTGGGGAATTCAGGCAATGAATATACTTATACAAGACATAATATTGGTTTTTTAGCAATTGCTAAGTTGGTAGATAAATTTGATTTAGCAAAGCCAAAAAATGCTTTTAATTCTTTAATATGAGAAATAACAATTAACAACGAGAAAGTTCTTTTTTGCAAACCACAGACATTTATGAATTTAAGTGGCACTGCCGTTTATCAAATTAAACAATTTTATAAATTAATATGAGAAGATATTATTGTTATTTATGATGATAAAGATATTCCTTTTAATATTATTAAGTTAAAAAAGAATGGTTCAAGTGCTGGCCATAATGGGATTAAAGATTTAATTCAAAAATTAGGTAGTGAAAATTTTTTAAGGATTCGTCTAGGAATTGGCAAAGATGTCCAGATTCCAACCCGAAACTGAGTACTAGGAAAGTTTTCTCCTACTCAGTTAGAAATTATTAATAATGATTTATTAGAAAGAGTTTATCAAATTATGGTGCAATATTTAGTAAAAGCAACTAGTTTTGATAAATTAATGAGTCTTTATAATGGCAAATAAAATTAAACAATATAGTTTTAAAAGCAATAATCCCAAAATTTACTTAATTGCAACTCCAATTGGTAATTTGCAAGAAATGACACCGCGAGCAATTGAAGTTATTAAAAATAATGTTCAAAAAATTTATTGTGAAGATACCCGTAACACGATTAAACTATTAAATTATTTTAATTGTAAAAAACAGTTAATTTCTTTAAACAAAGAAAATGAAATGCATCGTTTAACAGAAATGTTAAATGATTTAGCACAAAACTTATCAATTGCGATTATTAGTGATGCTGGTTATCCACTTATTAGTGATCCGGGTTATTATGCCGTTAATCATATTTTGGAACATTATCCTTATGATGTAATACCGATTAGTGGCGCTAATGCTGCTTTAAACGCTATTGTTAGTTCGGGTCTTAATCCGCACCATTTTTTATTTTTTGGGTTTTTAAATAAAGCAAAAACAAAAAAGATTAATGAATTAGAACAGTTGTTATCATTACCATACCCCATTATTTTTTATGAAGCACCCCATCGAACCTTAGAAACATTAAAAATAATTAAAACAGTTTTTGGTGATCGTAAAATTGCCGTTGGTAAGGAAATTACAAAAATTCATGAGCAATGATATCGTGGTCATTTAAGCAAAGTGCTTTTATTTTTACAGCAAGAAGAAAATGTTGCTGTTGGTGAATATGTGCTTGTTGTTGATGGTGTGGGGAATGTTACTGACCCTGTTWTTGCAGATGAAATTTTGGTTGCTAAAATTGACCAGTTAATCATAAAACAAAATTATCGAGTTAAACAAGCAATTGATTTTGTTGCAAATAAATATAAAATTAGTAAAAATTTTTTATATAATAAATATCATCAGCAAAAGGAACAAGATGAAACAAACAGAACGAATTAAACAGTTAGTGTTTTGTAGCATTCTCTTTAGTTTAGAAATTATTATTTTACTTTTAACTTATTTTTATAGTTTATTTTATTATCAATTGAATTGATTAAGTTATTTATGATATTTTGTTAGTTGATGAAGTGTGCAAACTGATTGTTTAATTTTATTATTTGCCTTAGGAGGATTAATTTATTTTACAAAATTAAGAAATTGTGGCTTTGTGACAAATCGGTTTTTTATCTTATATATTGTCTTTGCCGCTTTGTTAACATTTTTATTTTTTACACTTGGGACAATTATCGGTGCGGTTACTGGTGAAAAATTTACTGGCAGTTGGCATAACATAGCAATTTATTGAATTAGTACAACAGTGTAACATTGGGTTTGTCCAGTTATTTTTATTATTTGTTTTTGCATATTGGTAGAAAAAGAATTTATAAATTATAAATATTTTTGTTTACAAAAATTATATAAGTTTTATCTTCATCCAATTTTTACACCATTTTTATTGATGTCCGCCAAGGCGTTTTATTATTAACTCCAGTTGATGAAAAATTATGAAATTATAGTGTTCCAGCAAATAATTATTATGTGCCATATTTTTTTCAAGATTTTCGCCACTTAGAATATTATATTTTATATTTACTTGTGTTAAGTATCATTATTGCTTTATTAATAACATTTGTTGTTAATTTAAATAATTTATTAGTTAACCGTCAAAAAATTAAAGAAATGCAAGAAAAGATAAATTAAATTTAAATAATTATTATTTTACGGTAAAATTGAAATACATAAAAATTATAGAAGAATAGAGGGATAAAAAATGACACAACAGAGTAATTTCTGAACAGATGTTGAAAAAGGAATGATGAGTTACTTAACAAAATATATTAATCTTTTTGAAACAGACTATGCAAAATACACAGCGGAAAAAAATCCAAAAATAGAAGCTTTTTTAGCGGGGGCAAAGTTTAAAACTAATTTTGAAGATTTATTTAATTTTATGAAAACAGAAATCAAACCATTATTTGATGATATTAGAGCAGAATATTTACAAGATAAAAAACCAGAAGAAATTGACCAGAAAAAAGTTACAACATTAATTGAAGTAAGCAAATTATTTAACGCAATTATTCCATTGCCACGATTTTTAAATGATTTTATGACTAGTGCAAAAGAAGCTAGCCCTGTTGATTTAAATAAACTTTTTGTAAATATGATGAAGTTAGAGATTGGTGAGTTAACAAAAATTTATGAGGATGAGATAAAAAATCTTGATCCAGCACTTGATAAATGTTTAAAAGATATTAATAGTGCTAATGATGCTTTAGAAATTTGAAATTTAGTAAATCAATTAGGCTTATTTTTACAACGTGATATTATGTTAACTGATTTTTCTCCTGAAAAAGAAGAAGAAAAGTTAAAAGGGCAGTTAGAAAATATTAATCAAATTGAAAAAGATTATAATGATGGAAAAATTAAATTACCAGAATTTAATAAAGAAAAAATTATTGAAGAAGTCCAAGCGTATCATAATTTTGTCATTGCATTAAACCCGAAAAAGCGATTAGAAATTGCTGAAAAAACAACAGAATATCGTAATAAAGTTGTTCCTTTAGTTCAAATTATTCAATGTTTACATGATTTATTAATTAATATTTTAACTAAAACAAATATCATTAATATAACATAAAAAACTTTAAAGTATTGTTTTTAAAATTAAAAAGAATAATATAAAAGTATAAGGATAAAAAAGTAAACAATGGCATTTTTACTTATGCAATATGGAAAAGTGTATTGCTTTAAATATATTTGATAAAAGGATAACATAATCAATCTTGAGTATATTTATTTAAATGACATTAAATGACATTACAATTTGATAGGTATTCTGTGTATTTAACAGCAATTTTCATTTTTTAGTTTTGCATGTTTATCTTTAATTTTTATTAAAGGATTTTAATAAAAATGGACATAGAAAGAGAAGAGGACAAGTAACATGATAGAAAAATATGGTATTAATGTTTATTCAGAAATAGGTAATTTGAAAACAGTATTACTACATCGTCCTGGCGATGAATTAGCCAATTTATCACCAGATTTATTAGAACGATTATTGTTTGATGATACACCAGATTTAGCAGTTGCACAAAAAGAACATGATTTTTTTGCACAAACTTTTAGAGATTTAGGTGTTGAAGTATTATATATTGAAAAATTAGTCGCTGAAGTTTTAGACACTGATTCAAAAATGCGGCAAGAATTACTAGAACAGTTTTTAAAAGAATCTGGTGCTAAAGAAGAATACATTAGTAAGTTACGTACTTATTTAGGTAAATTAGATAATCAAGCTCTTGTTAATAAAATGATAGCAGGAGTAACAAAATACGAGTTAGGAGTAGAAATTACAGATAATTATCCGCTAGCGGTTGATCCAATGCCAAATATTTTATTCCAACGTGATCCATTTGCATCAATTGGAAATGGTGCAACTATTCATAAAATGTTTACGGTTACTAGAAATCGTGAAACATTATTTTCTGATGTTGTTTTAAGACATCATCCGCGTTTTAAAGGAAAAATTAATTTTTGATATGATCGTAACGAAAAAGAAACTTTAGAAGGTGGAGATATTTTAGTTTTAAATGCAAAATCATTAATTATTGGTGTTTCACAAAGGACATCGATGGAAGCTATTAAAATAGTAGCAAAAAACTTAATTGAAAATGATTCAGTTAGTTATGAAAAAGTAATTGCATTATATTTAAAAACAAAAAATCGTGCTTTTATGCATTTAGATACTGTTTTTACTAATATTGATTATGATAAATTTATCGCGCATCCATTAATTTTTGAAGCAATGGGTGAATTTAAAATTTTTGAAATTACAAAAAATGGAGTTAAAGAAATTAAAGAAACAATTAAGGATTATTTATCAGAAGAAGTTGGTAAGCCAGTTCAAATTTTTAAATGTGGTGGAGAAGATCCAATTGCACAGGCAAGAGAACAATGAAATGATGCGACAAATGTTATTACAATTCGTCCTGGCGAAGTGATTGCCTATTCAAGAAATCAAATTACAATTGAAATTTTAAAAGAATCTGGTGTTAAAGTCCACGTTATTGATTCAGCTGAATTATCACGTGGGCGTGGAGGACCTCGCTGTATGTCAATGCCAATTTGAAGAGAAGATATCTAAAATATTAATATTATATTTTAAAAGGAGAGAAAAAATAATATGGCTGTAAATTTAAAAGGAAGAAGTTTCCTAACTTTACTAGATTTCACGCAAAGAGAAATTTACTATTTATTAGATTTAGCAAGACAATTAAAAGAAGCAAAATATGCTGGAACTGAACAAAAACCATTAGCTGGAAAATCTGTTGCTTTATTATTTGCAAAAGATTCAACACGAACAAGATGTGCTTTTGAAGTAGGAACATTTGATTTAGGTATGCACCCTGTTTATTTAGGACCAAGTGGTAGTCAAATGGGGAAAAAAGAATCAATTGAAGATACTGCAAAAGTGTTAGGGAGAATGTTTGATGGAATTCAATTTCGTGGATTTAAACAAACTGATGTTGAAGCATTAGCAAAATATTCAGGTGTTCCAGTATGAAATGGATTAACTGATGAATTTCACCCAACCCAAATGTTAGCTGATATTTTAACATTGCAAGAAGAAAAAGGACAACGCAATATGAAAGGGCTAAAATTTGTTTATTTTGGTGATTCTCGTTTTAATATGGCAAATAGTTATATGGTTGTTAGTGCTAAATTAGGAATGCATTTTGTTGCTTGTGCGCCAAAAGACTTATGACCAAATGCAGAATTATTGAAAAAAGTACAAGCAATTGCGAAAGAACATGGTGGTTCAATTACGTTAACTGAAGACCACAAAACAGCAGCAAAAGATGCTGATGCAATTGCCACTGATGTTTGAGTGTCAATGGGAGAAGATTCTGCCGTTTGAGGAAAAAGAATTAAGTATTTAACACCATATCAAGTAACAATGGAAAAAATGAAACAAGCAAAAGAAGATGCTATCTTTTTACATTGTTTACCAAGTTTCCATGATGGGAATACAGATACTGCACAACAAGTGATTAAACAATTTGGTGGAACTGGAGAATTAGAAGTTACTGATGAAGTTTTCCAATCAAAATATTCACGTGTTTTTGAAGAAGCAGAAAATCGTTTACATACTATTAAAGCAGTAATGCTAGCAACAATTCGTGGCTAGGTTATTTATGAAAGATTAAAAGGGGGGTGCAAAAATGGATATAAAAAAGAAAAAAAAGTTTAAATTTAAATTACCCACAGCATTTACAATTTTATTAGGAATTACGCTTTTAATTATTATTGTATCTTGAATTCCAGGAACAACTGGCCAATGAAAAGATTCTGATGGAAACCTTTACAATGGTGGTCCTGCCGGAATTTTTGACTTATTTTTAGCTCCAATGCAAGGATTTAAAAATAAAGTTGATGTTATTGTCTTTATTTTAGTTTTAGGAGGATTCTTAGGAATCGTTATTGAATCAAAAGCATTAGATGCTGGAATTGGCCGTTTAGTCGCAAAAATGAAAGGCCGTGAAATTTGAATTATTCCAATTGTAATGTTTTTATTTTCAGTTGGTGGTACAACTTATGGAATGGGTGAGGAAACAATTGCCTTATATCCAGTTATTATTCCTGTTTTATTGGCTGCTGGTTTTGATGTTTTAACAGCGGTAATGGCGATTTTATTTGGTGCCGGGATTGGTTGTATTGGTTCAACATTAAATCCGTTTGTTATTCAAATTGCCGCTGATAGTGCTGGTGTGCCTGTTTTAACATCAACAACAGGAATTATTTGAAGAGCTGTGTGATGATTATTATTAACAGCTGGTGGAATTTCATTTGTTGTTTGATATGCATTACGTGTTCGCCGTACACCAGGGAAATCACCATTGTTTGATAAAAAAGATTTTTATGAAGCAGAATTTGCAATTGTTGATGATTTACCAGAATATAATGGTAAGCTAAAAGCAATTATGGCAATTTTTATGATTAGTTTTGTCTTGATGATTTTTTCATTAATTGGATGAGACAAATTTGGAATTCCTGCCTTTGTTAATTTTACAAAATTAGTTAGTGAACATGCCCCATTTATTGCCAATTTCTTTGCACCATTAGAGCAATGATCATTTATTGAAATTTCAGCATTATTCTTTATTGCATCAATTATTATTGCATTAATTAATTGAAAAGGAGAAGAAAAATACGTTAATAGTTTTATCAGTGGTTCAGCTGATATCTTATCCGTTTGTTTAGTTATTGCGTTTGC
The DNA here is from genome assembly GCF_002968355.1 of Spiroplasma sp. ChiS. Taxonomy (NCBI): domain Bacteria; kingdom Bacillati; phylum Mycoplasmatota; class Mollicutes; order Entomoplasmatales; family Spiroplasmataceae; genus Spiroplasma; species Spiroplasma sp. ChiS. The sequence goes on from NZ_PUUH01000092.1 coordinate 58,444, forward strand.
AGCTGGAATTGGGTTTATTATGACAAATACTGGAATGCAAAACAAATTAGTTAGTGGATTATCTGCACCAATGTCGAAATTAGGAAAAACAGGTTTTATTATGGTAGCCTTCTTCTTCTTCCTAATTATCTCATTTGTAATTCCATCTAGTTCAGGATTTGCTCAAACTGTTTTCCCAATTTTAGGTCCTGTTGCTAATGGGGTAGCAACTGGTTTAACATCAGGAACAATTACTGCCTTTTCATTCGCAAATGGAATTATTAATTTAATTGCTCCAACAAGTGCAATTTTAATGGCAGCTTTATCAATTTCAAAAGTTCCTTATGGTAGTTTTATGAAAGCATCATGACCATTAATTGTTGGAATTGTTATTGCAACAATTATCTTATTAGGAATTGGAACTTTACTACCAATTTCAAACACTAGCCCTTGATTCTAAATGCCAATTAATTAAGAAAGTTTTCATTTTAAGAGAAAGGATATGTAAATTATGGCAAGAATAGTTGTTGTGTTAGGAGGAAACGCATTAGGAAATTCCCCCAGTGAACAACAAGAAATTATAAAAGATACTGCGAAAGCAATGGTTGACATCATTGAAAATGGTGATGAATTAATTATTGCGCACGGGAATGGACCACAAGTTGGAATGATTAACAATGCTTTTGATGAAGCTGCACATGTGAATAATAAAATTCCAATGATGCCATTTCCAGAGTGTGGAGCAATGTCACAAGCCTATATTGGCTATCATTTACAAAATGCAATTTTAAATGAATTAAATAAACGTAAAATTAAGAAAAATGTTGTAACAATTGTAACACAAGTTGAAGTTGATCAAAAAGATTCTGCTTTTAATAATCCAACAAAACCAATTGGGGCGTTTTATTCCGAAACAGAGGCAAAAGCATTAGCTAAAAAAAATGGTTTTACTGTTAAAGAAGATGCTGGACGGGGATGACGACGAGTAATTGCATCACCACAGCCAATTGATATTGTTGAAAAAGAAATTATCGAAGATTTAATTAAGCAAGGACATATTGTAATTACCGTTGGTGGTGGGGGCATTCCTGTTGTAAAAACAGGAACTGCTTATCAAGGCGTTCCTGCTGTTATTGACAAAGATTTTGCGAGTGCAAAGTTAGCGGAGTTAATTAAAGCCGATAAATTGATGATTTTAACAGCAGTAGCTAAAGTTGCAATCAATTATGGAAAACCTTATCAACAGGCGTTAGATGTTTTAACTTTAACTGAGGCAGAAAAATATATTGCCGAAAATCAATTTGCGCCAGGTAGTATGTTACCAAAAGTACAAGCTGCAATGAAATTTGCTAGTTCTGGGTCACAGAAAATGGCAATTATTGCGGAGTTAGCCCAAGCTAAAGCAGCATTAGCGGGTAAAGCTGGTACAACAATTAGGAAATAAATTCATAGTAGTTATTAAAACCTTTTTTCGCTAAAAATTGCTTTTTCTAGAAAGTACAATTAAGAAAGAAGGTTTTTATTGTGGTAAAGTTATCAAAAAGAAGGCCTAAAAAACAGTTTGAAATTTAAAAAAAATATTTTTTGCTAAATTTGAGTAATAATAAGATTAAGAAAAAACTTAATAATTATTTAAACTATTTATTAAAAATTTACAAAAGAATAAAATTAATATATCATTATTTTAAGAAAAAGAAATGTGACATAATTCAACCCGAGATAACAAAAGATATTAATCTAATTTAAATAAAGAATGAAGGATAAGAAATGAAAGAGGATTTAAATAGTATTCAACATCAAATTTTAACACAAGAAGATAATTTGGATAAATTTGTTACTGATTTATATTATTTTAGTACGTTACTAGAAAACTTAAAAAAAGATTTTAAAAATCATTT
>NZ_PUUH01000093.1:0-1651 GCF_002968355.1 Spiroplasma sp. ChiS
CAACGATAAATCGTAAAATTAATATTTGGTTAATATTTGGAATAGGTAAAGGACTATCTCATTTTTTATTTACCATCATTACCTTTTAATAAAATAAAATTATCAAAATTAATTCTAATTTCATTATTAGAATTAAAAAAATTAACAATTTTATAATTTCCAAAATTAAAAATAACTGAATATCATTTATTATTTATATTTTCAATTTCTTTTCAATTTCATTACTATAATTATTTTTACCAATTAATTTTCAATTACTATCTTTTGGTGGTTGTTGTGGATTATATGATGGTTTTGGTTTATTATCTCCTTCCCCGTTTTCATTATTATTTGGTTTTTGACAACTAATTAATGATGTTGTACTTGTTGCGGTTAATCCGATTGCTCCTATTATGTTAAGTCATTTTTTCATATAGATTGCTCCTTTTTATTTTTTTATATATAATTGGTTTTATCACATATCAATTATATATCAATTATTCGTATTAAATATTAATTTTATATATTTTTGATGGTAGGTGTAAATTAATGAAATATATTATTAATAATTTTAATTTGTTTGATTTACAAGCAAAATTAAAGAGTTTTTTAAGTAAAAATTATAAAAATAAATATTATAAAAGAATAAAACAAAAAATATTTTCATATATTAATTTGTGTAATGATTATTATAATGGTAATTTTTTGTTGAAAGATTTAATTAAAAAATATTTTAAAAATAAGTTTTCAACTTTTTATTATTGAGCGAATAAAATTTTAATTGCATATAAAAATAATGATTTTGCTGAATTATTATTAAAGTCAACAATTCCTAATAATATTAATTATCAATATAGTGATGATATTCGCAAAATTATTTGTGATTTATATTTTGAATATTGTAATAAACATGCTGGTGGTGTTTTATCTTTGTTTTATAATTTWAAAAAAGGAATTCATGGAGAAGAATTAAAAAATAAAGCACCAAAAAATTTRAAAACATTTTTTCGTTGACTTAAAAAAGATGAAAGATGATTAAAAATAAAAAATAAAATTAAAGAAATTAAAAAACAACATCCAAGATATGAAGTTAAAGAAATAGGTTTGTTACAGATGGACGCTAAATATTTTGTACCAAGTAAATTTCCAGTTGATAAAAAGTATTATGTTTATGATTTTATTGATGAAAAAACAAGATTAGCATTAGGATATGTTTATGATAAATTAAGTACTGATAATGCTATTGATRCTGTTAAAAAAGCAATTAGTGATTTTAAAAATATATTTGGTATTATAATAAMACGGATTAGAACTGATAACGGTTCTGAATTTATTAATAATTATCGTAATAATCAAAAAATTAGTGTTAAAAAGACTAATTTTACTCAATTTTTAAYAGATAAAAATATTTTGCATCAAACAACACCAGTTCGCTCTCCACAGTCAAACGGTAAGATTGAAAGATTTCATCAAAATTATACTAAATTATTTKTATTTGAAGAAAAAATATTAAATGCAGTTAGTTTACAGAATAAATTAAATGATTATTATTATTTTTATAATTTTGAAAGAGTACATAAGTCTTTAAATTTTCAGACACCATTTAATTTTTTGAATAGTTTAAGTTTAATTAAATAATTTTAAATTATTAAGTTTTTGTGTTTAAACTAAA
>NZ_PUUH01000094.1:0-1639 GCF_002968355.1 Spiroplasma sp. ChiS
TACATATCATTCTCTTTTTGTGCTTGCAATTCAAAAACATTATAACCGATTTTTTGTTCTTCAATTTTTTTATATTGCAAACCATATTTATTTTGTAAATTACCGCCAAAAACATAACCCGAATTTAACTTAATATCATAATATTTTTTGTTCTTCAATTTTTTTATATTGCAAACCATATTTATTTTGTAAATTACCGCCAAAAACATAACCCGAATTTAACTTAATATCATAATTATTAGCAACCGAAAAATCATAATTAAAAACACTACCATAATTATTAATCGTATAAAACCGATTTTTAAATGCTGAATATAATTTAATATCTAATTGCTTATATTTATCTGAAAAATAAAAATATCGTGGGTAAATTTTAAAACCATTATTTACTAATAAACCATATTTTTTATTATAACCTTGAACATAAGTATTATTCTCTAAATCAAAAATCGTACGTAAATAATTAGTATAAAATTTCTGTGAAATCTTAAACATACTATTTAATAATTTATCAAATTGCAATTTATCGTTAATATTCTCACTAAACAAAATATTATTAAAATTTTGTAATTTCAAGGCAAAAAAGTTAACTAAAACAGTATCATATTGTAAATTATCAATATATCCATTTTCAATAAACGAACTACGATTTTGAAACACTGGCACCAAAGCACTTGCAAAAAACGATTGTAAAAACTTAGATAAATCAAACTGACCGCTAAACTGTTGATAATACTTTAAATCTTTACTATTTAATGATGAATAAATTGAACCATTAAAATTAAAAACTTCACCCATTCCCGTTCGCATAAAACTAAAATTAAAACTTAAATCATCATTATTAATATTATTTAACTCTAAACTACCAGAAATAATTAAATTTGCTTCATCAACAGTCAAAATCATTCGATAAATTGCTTTTTTAATATTTTTAACATCCAATTCATCAACTATCTCAAAATCAAAAATTATCCGCTTTGTTCCAACTTTATTCGGATTTTCATAATCCGCACTACCACCTTGCTGTACTCTAATATTTTCAGACAAAACAGCAGTTAAAGATAAATTAATAAATTCTTTTACACGATTTTGTTGATAACTATTCTGCTGCAATATAACTTCACCAGTATTTTCATTTATTGTTGGTGTTTGTGGTTGACCCTTACCATCTCAACGATAAACAGACTTAAAATAAGTTCCATTATCTTTTTGAAAAGATGCAATAGATATTGCAGATCCTGGTCGAGTTTGAAGGCATAAATCGTTGCCAGAAGAATAACCGTTAATAAATAATTCAGTTTTTCCTAATTTAATATTAAAATCATTATCAATATCTAATATAATATCTTTTTTATTATTAAATTTAATAATTTTTCAATCATTAGTTTTTTCACCACGCCACACAACAAAATATCATTTATTATCAACTGTATTAAACGGTTTATCTTGTGCTATAACTTGTTTTCAATAATTTTCATTTAACTTAACTCTTGGATAATGATTATCCTTATAACGGTCAACATTCTCCACAATTTTTTCAGATACATCATACATCTTATATTTTACGGCAAAAGCATAAATAAAATCAGTTAAATCATTCAAAAAATTCTCTTTTTTAACATCATAAAATTTTTCAACC
>NZ_PUUH01000095.1:0-1596 GCF_002968355.1 Spiroplasma sp. ChiS
CAGCAAGTAATGTCAATAAAATTATGATTGATAATAAAATACAAAATAAATATACTAATAAAATATTATCTTTTTTAATTGATGAAAAAAAATACTTTTTAAGAATATTAACACCTCGTGAATGTTGATTATTAATGGGGTTTAGTAATAAAGACTTTGATAAAGCAAGCAAAGTTGTGTCAGAAATTGTGTCAGAAACACAACTTTATAAACAAGCTGGTAATAGCATTGTGATTGATGTATTAGAAAAGATTTTTATAAAAATGTTTAAAACAGAAAAGAAAAATTAACAAAGGAGAAAATACAAATGAAAAAAGTAAATAAAGAAATATCAGATGAAATAATGAAATATGTAATTAATTCTGATTTTGATAATTTAAGAAATATAACTAATGAATTATATATAAAAGGTAATTTTTCTAACTAAACTAAGGAAATGTTATTCGATATAATTAATAAATTTGATAAAACAAGTATTAAAGAAAATAAACGAATTGTAATACCTGTAAAAAAAATCACTGATGAAAATAGTATTTTTTCAGTATCTCCGAAAAAGAAAAAGAAAAAAATAAATATTGTTTTTAAATAAAAAATAATGAATAATTATAAATTAATAATAGGATCCTATAATAAAATTTGTTCTGTTTATAATAATGAAATACCATGTATTTTTACCCAAGCAGGATTAATAAAAATTAGTCAAAATGAAAATAAATTACTTTATTATAGACATGTTAAATGTATAAAAAATAAATATGATAAGATTAATTTATAAAAATAGAAATATAATTTTATATCGTATAAACACAAAATTTTTAATTCCTTGTGTTTCTGTAAATTATTGTGTCAAATTTTATTATTACATCAATTCTTTTTAAATTTATTGAAATAATAAAGAAAATAAGTCTATTATTTCTATTTTTATAAAAGAAAGGAATGATATACATGAAAAAAATTTTAGGATTATTAAGTTCATTTACATTATTAACTACTGGAATAACACCATTAATGGCAATGATGCCAAATAATAGTAATAATATTCCTGAATCTTCAAATAGAAGAAATCAAGGTATTAATGATCAAATAAATGAAGGAAAAGATAAATTATTTAAAGATACTTTATTCCATGACCCTGAAGGTAATTTTATTCTTGAACCATGAGTGATTTATTTGAAAAATAAATCACTTAAAGATATAAAAAAAATTTTTAATGAAACTCCCAATCCTGCTATTAAAATTATTCAAGTGATAGATCATATAGTTACAATATTAAATGAAACAGGTAATAATGAAGATGAAGTAAAAGAATTTATAACAAAAATAGATATAAAAAATGAATTATATGTTACAAGATTTTATAATAATTTTTTAAATTCAATTAAAAATATTTTTGATAATCCTATAATAATGAATACTAGCGAGAGTCTTATTATTATTTTAAATATTAATGGAGAAATTAAAAAAGTTTTTTTTCAATAAATATTTTTTTAAAAACAACAAATTAATTTGTTGTTTTTTTTATTTGACAAATAATTTTAATGACGGTATCATCACGGTGTAATTAGTTATATAAATATTAATTTTATTTTACTTATA
>NZ_PUUH01000096.1:0-1590 GCF_002968355.1 Spiroplasma sp. ChiS
ATAAAAATGTAATCATATTATTTAACCTCCTTTTGTTTTCTTTTTTCCAATTCAACTTTTAATTTTCGAATTTTTTTACTTTGTCTTAAAATTACTTTTAATTTTCGAATTTTTTTACTTTGTCTTAAAATTATTGATGTTTCTTTTTCTTTAATAATTTTTATAATTCCAGCAATAAAATAAGCACAAATCGGCACCATAAAAAATATTAAAATACCTGCTGATACATATTCCAAATTAATCAGCCTCCTTTCATTTTTTCTATTATTAACTTTATTTTTAATTCATAAAATTAATTGAACAATATAAGAATCTATTAATGTTCAAAACATTAAATATCCAACATCCATTAAAATTGCTATTAAACCGAATTTTTTTAAAAATAATTCTAATTCTTTAACATCAACACAAGCAGGTATTAATAATGCCCCAAAAATAATTCATAAAATATGAATTAAAATTTTTCATCAATTATTTTTTAAAAAATTTAATACTTTAATTTTCATTCCATTTTTCCTTTACTACTTCTCATCGCTCGTTAGTAATTTCATCTGTTGAAACCAAATATAACCTTAACATTAATTCCTCTAATTTAACAATCAATTTATCTTTATTCTTTGTCATTATTTAACCTTAACAATTTTTTTTATGTTTAGGACAAATAATATCTTGTCTATTACATAAATAACAATCTATTTTTTTTTAGTCATTATCTAACCTAGAATAATATTGATTAATTAAAACAACATTTTCATTAACACAATTGCAACAATAACGAGACCCATTTTCTCAAACAATATCATTAATACAAACGATACATAACTGTTGTTGCATATTAACTATTGCTTTCTGATATTGTTGAATTATTAGAATATTTATTAATAAAATCTTGTTGTTTATTGTATGGAACAACTTTAACAACGCTAACTTTGTTATATTTTCTTCCCGTTTTTCTATCAGTGACAACCGGAAATTTAATATCAATTAAATAATAATTACCTTTTTTCATTTCTGGTAATTCATTAGCCAATTTACTTTCTTTTCAAACCCACGAAATTATATATTCGTCTGGCATTGATATCATCTTCATCAAGTTGCATAAAGGTAAAGATATCAAAAAATAAACCTTTATTATCATTTTTTCACCATCTTTTTCTTTACTATCCATTTGATGGTTAAAATCAATTTGAGCTAATAATACTTTATACATATAAAGTACTCCTTTCTTCACTTAATTAAGTAAATAAAGGTTTCATATAGTTTAAAACTTTAAATAATCATAAATGCTAAAAATAAATTAACAATAATTAAATTTATTAAAAAAAAATAATCTTTTAAAAAATGAATGTAAATATAAATGCAAAATAAAAACATTTACTTATATTTAAAGTTTCCGGCCAGAAAACCTTTATTTTGGTTTGAATACTTAAATATAACTAAATGTTATAAATAATATTCTAATTTAATTTTACATAAAAAAATAAATATGTCAACTATTACATATTTTCACAACAAAAAATAAATTTATTTATAAATTTATATTCCCACCTTGTTTTTTTTGTTTTTTTTGTTTTAATTAATTATGTGGTA
>NZ_PUUH01000097.1:0-1566 GCF_002968355.1 Spiroplasma sp. ChiS
ACAAATTTTATTTTTAAAATCATTTAATATTAAATACATATTATTTATTGCTTCTTCTTCAGAATTAGAACTAAAAGTAATATTATTAATTATTTTCTTTTTCAAAAAATTATATTATTTTCTTTTTCAAAAAATTATAAATAATAATACCAGTTTTTCCAATTCCAGCAGGGTCAATTGCAATAATATATTTTAATTTACTTGATTTATTTTTTTCTCAAATTGTAATATTTTTCATCCATCTGATGCTAAATCTAAAATATCGTTAATTTTGTAATGTTCCATATAAGAAGCAATAAGATTTCACTTGTCTTTAAATAAATTTAAGTACATTTTTGCTCATTATAAACATTGCAAATCATAATGTTTTTTATGATGTGAAATACGACAATCAATAGGTTGACAATTAACTCAATCAAAAGATGTTGTTATTTCATCTCAAGTTTTATTAATATATTTACTTTTATATTCTGACATTATAAATAATCCTTTCATTAATTAGTTTTACCTAATGCTCAATGTTCATCAGTAATTTCATCTTTTGAAACTAGATAACTTCTAAGCATTAATTTATTTATTTTGTTGATAATTTTTTTATTTAACTTTTTCATTATTCATTCTCCTCAATAACAGTTAATTGGTCTAATTGTTTTTTGTAATTTTAATACCTTTTAAATTAGCACAAGATAAATTAGCATAACGTAAATCAGCAACTTGTAAATCAGCCCAATGTAAATCAGCACGATATAAATCAACACCTTGTAAATAAGCACCTTGTAAATATAATACTTCTTCTTCTAAATAATCACTTATTTTATCTTGTTCAACATCAATTCCTGTTAAATCTTTTATCATTTCGTGTAATGTTTTCATTTTATAATTTCCTTTCTGTAAAAAAACATAGTATTCCTTTATTGGTTAATATTTTGATATTTAGTAGATAATTTATTTTAGTATTTAATTACTTCGCCGCCCGCTTCACTTCGGGGGTGAGCGGGGGCGGATAGGATATTTTGATAGAGTTTACCCCCACGGAAATAAACAAAAAAACAGCTTATCCAGTTATTAATTACGCTTCATCCATCCCTACACAACTTTATATAAAGAAAATAACCTTTTGGCGCTCCTCCCTCTTGTTTTTTAGTGTCCAATATTTTTTATGAAACAAGCCAAAAACACACACTCTGATATTTCGCGGGCGACTAACCCCGCCGAGAATTAAAGAAATAAATAGGAGTAGTAAATCCAATCGCTTTCACACTTTCTTTAAGGCTTCGTGCCATAGATGAGTTATCCATCTTTAAGCATCAAAATATTAAGTTTTAGTAAGCATCAAAATATTAAGTTTTAGTATTGTATTATTCATCAGATAGTATCTTTTATTTAAAAGTGATATTATTAGTTGTTAAACCGAAAAAATATAATAAATCACAGAAAGGAAATTATAAAAATTAACTAATTGATGGAGAAAATAGGTTAATTTTTAATTTTAAAGATACTATCTGATGAATAATGCAAATAAAAAAATCGCTCTTATAAGCGATTACTTTAATTTATATTTAATTA
>NZ_PUUH01000098.1:0-1562 GCF_002968355.1 Spiroplasma sp. ChiS
AACGAATTGACGGTTTTATTGCCCTTCTATTTTCTTATATTTTATTGCCCTTCTATTTTCTTATAAAATCTTTCGCGATAATAAAGACCGAATTTATATTGAATTATATAAAATATATTCTCAAAAATAAAAAAGAGATTTAATATCTCTTTTTTATTTTATCTTGTTTTAATTGTAATTTTAAACTTTAACAATTTTTTACAAAATAAAAATAAACATGTTATAATTATTAAGAATAAAAAATTTGTATTTATTCAGTCGTAACATAATAAATAAATAATATGGAAACTTGTATCGATCTTATTCGATAGCAGTTTTCCACCATGGCATAAATTAAAGCATGTGGATGGTCCATATAAAATTTAAGGCATTTACTACGACTGAATAAATACAAATTTGTATGTATTATAACATAAACTATTTTAAAGACAATATAAATTGTCTTTTTTTATTTGACAAATAATTTTAATGACGGTATCATCACGACGACAATAAATGATGGGGTTAATTATTATTGTTAAGGCTGGTGTTTTTTTATGTTAGATAATAATGAAAATAATAAGGTGGTTAAATTATGGCAATAGTTTTAAAAACATTTCCTAATTGTAATGTAGAAGCGTGTGATGATGGAATTATTCAAGATTTTTTTGCTAGTTTTTTTGTTAAAGATAAAAATATTATTTTTTTAAACGAAGAAAAAAAAGTTAATAAAAAGACACCTTGGAAATAAAGTTGTTTTTAATCAAACATATATATTAATTTATGGGCGAATTATTGAAATTGAAGAAGATACAGAATATGAATTACAAGCAACCAGTGGAAATTCAATTAAAAAAATTATTTTTAATATTAATTTAAGAACAAAAAAGAATGAAATTAAAACACTAACAAACGAATTATTAAATGAAAGTAATTTATCATGAGAAGATATTAAAAACGAAGAATGAAGCTATGATATTGAATTATTCACCTATCAATTACAAAATAACACAATTTACAATATAAAAGAAAATCAAAAATATTGAGAAGACTTAAAACCACACACAAAATTAAACAACGATCTAAACAATAATTTTAACAACATTGAAGAAACAATGAATAAAAAAATGATTGCTAATAACGCATTACATAGTGAATGAGATAAAACATCCAACAAATTAGAAAAAAAAATATTTATAAAAGAGAGGTAAAAAATGGCATTTAGATTTATAACATTTGACAACACAGAAGATTATTTAACAGACCGCGACCAAGCAATATATTACGATTTTTTATTAAGAAACCAAACAATCCCTTACTATGCTAATAAAGAATTAAGCAATAAAAACGCTATAAACTTATTAGGTAATAGCGATAATTATAACGAAGAAATGTTAAAACTATGTGATAACAATTCAACTGGTTTTTTATTTTACGGATTTGGCGAACAAGAAAACTTAGATGCAGAATTCAAATATGAAGACAACGGAATTCAAGTAAAAATAAAAACAAAAAAAGGAAACAAAGAAATACCATTTTTTTATTTAAGCATTTGCGGAAGAATGATTAAAGTAGAAAACAAC
>NZ_PUUH01000099.1:0-1557 GCF_002968355.1 Spiroplasma sp. ChiS
ATAAATAACAATACCAGTAGTACCAGTACCATAAATAACAATACCAGTAGTACCAGTACCTGATGGGTCAATACCTATTTTTATCAAGTTGCTCACTCCTCATCATTATTAACTGCTGGTACTACATTTGAGATATCTTCTTCTTTAACGACATTATCGTTAGTGTCTGCTATTTCTTGATAAGATGGGGTATTTATATTATTTAATAATGGTTCATCGCTCATTTGCCCTTTATTTTTGGCGACATCAATATCTTTAAATGAAATATATTCAAAATTACCATCTTCTTTAATTTCTTTTTCATCTAAATCAATATCAGATATATCAATTCTCATTTCTAATGCTAATTTACGATATAATTTTGCTTCAACCATTTCTTTTGGTCATTTATTTCAAGGTGAATATTCACTATTACCACTAGGACTACTATTTTTTAAACGATCAATATCTGCTTTTCTTAATAAAATACCTTGATAATTTCCATTTTTATCTTTTGCAAAAGCATAAGCACCAATAATTTCATTATAATCACTAGTATTTGCATTAAAATTAATTTCATGCATTTTTGGACAAGAATTTATAGCATCTCATTCAAATTTTTAACCTTTAAATATAATTGCTTTTCTTGGACTATACCCTGCTTCTTCCATTCTTTTACAATAAACTTTACTATCAATAACAGTAGTTAATTTATTTTTAAATGGAATAATATTAAAATCTTTACCAAAAATTAACCCTTTATTACTTAATTTAATAATTCCTAATGCTGTTATTTTTGCATTATCAGCATTATTAACTAATTGCATATAACTTTGTCCATTTTTCATTTTTAATTCTTCAAGTGCTAAAATATTTTCTTTTAAATATTTATCATTAACTTTTAATTCATATTTAATAATTGCACCTTTAATATATTGTTGTAATTCATTTGTCATTTTATTTCACTCCTTTAATTTTTATATTTATTCCTTTAATACCAACTACTTTATTATCAGTATTTGTATCTCATTGTGCTTTAATTGTATTTTTAACTAACTTTTCATTAACAATTAAATATTTAATTAATTGCTTTAATTCATATTGATTAGCATTTTCTAAAAAATCATCATCAATACCTAATATTTTAATATCTTTTATTAATAATTTTTCTTTACGAAAATTACTAGTAATAATTTTTAATTCTTGCTCTTGTTTTGCTACACTTTTAATTTCTAAAAATTGTTCTTTTTTATGATTTTCAACAATTTCATTTTGTTTTTGAAATTGAATATCAATGACACTATTTTTTAAATAATCATGATTATTCTTAATATTTTTTTCTAAATTTAAAGTAACGTTTCTAATAGAATTTAATGGATCTTTAAAATTTTTTATTAATTCTAATAGTTCTCTAAAAATATAATCAATTTTTGAAACTACTAATTTTAAATCTTTTAGTGATTGTGATTTATATTCTCCATTTATTAATCAAGCTTGTTGTCTGTATATAAATTCTGCTAATTCTTGTCCATTTTCATCAATTCATTTTTTAATATTTAATGCTTTTAAACTTAATTC
>NZ_PUUH01000100.1:0-1554 GCF_002968355.1 Spiroplasma sp. ChiS
TGAAATTAAATATCTTCACAAAAATAACAAAAACACTGACGAACTTGAATACAGTGTTAGAGAATTTAATATTATCAATTAAATTATGCTATATTAACCACGATGTATATAAAATACATCACCTTTAATAATTTAGGTTTAAATAAAACACCTTAGTAAAATAGGGTATTTTATTTTTTTAAATAAAATTAATGATAAATTTATTTGTCTGTTGTACAATGTAAATGTTAGCAACTAGACTGCTATTGACAATTAAAAACAGAAACACAAGAAATTTTGAACAAGTCTGTGTTTCCATAGACATCTTAACATATTTTATTTACCTTAGAATATGTTTATCAATTATTATAATGTTGGTGGAAATAGCGGTCTGTTATTTCTTTTTTTATTTGTTACACAAAAAGGAGTTGAAATTAAATTATTTAATGCCCCTTTGTGGTAAAATAAAAACAACTAAATAAACAAAAAGAAAAATGACCCAAACGTCATTCTTCTATACACCTATTAAGGGTCTCGACAAACACTTAACTAGGGCTTATTGATTTAACCCCCACCGTTTTATGGTAGGTCAGTTAAATTATAACATTTTTTAATTTTTGTGTATAGGTAGAGTGATAAAAAGTCATCTACCTATTTTTTTATTTATGGAAAAATATTACCAAATTCCACAATAGATATTGTGGTTAGCGTGGAAAAAAGAAACTAGAAAGGACATGATGATATGCGACGAGCAAGTTATATTGATACAAAAATTGATTATGATCAAAATGATGTTCAAAAAGATCAACGAAGAGAAAAACAATGAAAAATTGAAAACCACCCTGGTCGATTGGCTTTAAAGCAGTGAGAGAAACATTGGAAAAGTAGTTGATTTGAAAACTTAACCAAAGAAAAACAAAAAGAATACAAACTAATTACCAACAAACTAGCTTTAGACAAGAAAAAGTTTGAATTGGTAAGAGTTCGCCAGGAATGAAAACGTAACTGATACAACAATTTAGATAAAGAAAAACAATGCGAATATAAAAAAGGCGTTGAACAAATTAAAAAAGAACACAATTTATAATGGTTTTAAAAAACTTATTTATTAGCTTTGAAATAACCAAAAAGAATAATGTATTATAAGTGATACGAGGATTATTATTACATTTTGGAAAATATCAACGCTGATAACGGGTTTAAATATTGTCAAAACCGCAGAAAGGAGCATATTATTATGCAAGAACTAACACAACAAACAGAACAACTCAATTATCACTTTGTTGAGATAAATGGGTTTAGTTATAAAGTGATTAATCAACTTGATGAAAATAAACATATCTCTAATTTTTACTTACCGAAAAAATGTGTTCGCCAACACCCTACCCGCCAAGACAGCTATAAAGTCAAAATTTATGACAAATTTATTTGTGTGCCTAAAATAATGTGTTTTTTAGACAAAACTGGTAAATACTTTTTGGTTGGTCTTGATATGTTTTTTAACTACTGAATTTATAACACGCGTGATAATAACAAATACCACTTGGCGGGTTATCAAGCAATTAAAGACACTGC
>NZ_PUUH01000101.1:0-1550 GCF_002968355.1 Spiroplasma sp. ChiS
AACAATGAATTAGAAGAAAAAAAAGAACAATTAGAAAATATGGAATTAAAGAAACAATGAATTAGAAGAAAAAAAAGAACAATTAGAAAATATGGAATTAAAGAAAAATAATTTATCTAATAAAGAATTACAAGAACAAAAAGAGTTATTAACTGCAATTAAAAAATTAAATGAAGAAATTACAGAAACTCAAAAAATAAGAAATGAATATTTAGAAAAAAATATTAAAAATATTGAAAACGGAAATAGCACAATTTTACAAACATTAAGGGGAACAGAACAAATGGAAATTAAAACTATYTATAATCAAAAAGATATTTTAGATACAAGAGAATATAAAAATGCATGATTAAAAAATATGCAAAGACAACAATTAACACCACAAGAAGCAAAATTTTTACAAGTTGGAACAAATCCAACTGGAAATGAAGATGCGAGTCCGCTTGTACCTACTACAATATGAAAAAACATCTTAAATGAAATTAAATTAACTTCTAATTTAATTAATGAAGTAACTATTTTAGAACACCGAGGAAAATTAGATATTGCGTATGAAAAAGATTCAACAGCAGCTAAATTTGTCACAGAGGGKSAAGAARTAAAAGGAAGTACAGGATCAGATAGTATTAAATTTGATGGCCACATTATTGCCACTTCGCTTGAATTTTCAGAAACTACAAGATTTATGACAATTGAAGATTTTGAAGCTTTTGTAATTAGAGTAATTACAAACAGAATTAAAGAGGGTATTGAACAATCACTTGCTACTGGAACTGGAAAAGGTCAACCAACTGGAATATTATCAGATACAAGCATTAAAAGTGTAAAAATTAAAGAATTAAATTACGATGCTATTATTGATGAATTATTCAAAATATTAAAGATAAAAATGATCGCCCTATTTGAAACCACAATATAAGTTCAGATGGAGTTACTAATAAAATCTTAGGTTATGATGTTGTTTTAATTTTAGACGGGAAAGTTGTTGAAAAAAATGCTTTTGTAAATTTCCAACCTGAGTAATTTAAAAATAAAGGAGGATCAATATGGACTTATTAAATTTTGTTAAATTAAGTTTACGAATTCAGCATAATTTATTTGATGAAGAAATAAAAACTTTAATTCAATCAGCTAAAAATATTTTAATAAATTCAGGTCTTCACTCAACAAAATATTATTAAAATTTTGTAATTTCAACGCAAAAAAGTTAACTAAAACAGTATCATACTGTAAATTATCAATATATCCATTTTCAATAAACGAACTACGATTTTGAAACACTGGCACCAATGCACTTGCAAAAAACGACTGTAAAAATTTAGATAAAACAAACTGACCGCTAAACTGTTGATAATACTTTAAATCTTTACTATTTAATGATGAATAAATTGAACCATTAAAATTAAAAACTTCACCAGTTCCCGTTCGCATAAAAATAAAATTAAAACTTAAATCATCATTATTAATATTATTTAACTCTAAACTACCAGAAATAATTAAATTTGCTTCATCAACAGTCAAAATCATTCGATAAATTGCTTTTTTAATAT
>NZ_PUUH01000102.1:0-18360 GCF_002968355.1 Spiroplasma sp. ChiS
AAGTTAAAATTAATAAAAATAAAGAAAAAATTGAATCTAATATTTTTAAATTAAATCAATCTCAAAATCAATTTTTATCTTTATAAATAAAAAACTTTTTAAAATTAGTAATAACTTTAAAAAGTACTTTTTAGTGTGTCAAAATTCATAATTTTATAAAATTATTTATTCAATAACTTTAAAAAGTACTTTTTAGTGTGTCAAAATTCATAATTTTGTTATCATTTAATCATAAGCGAAACATAATTTGTTTCTAATTACTTAATTTTATTAAAAACCTCAAAATAATATATACTACCAAAAATCGTACGTAAATAATTAGTATAATTTTATTAAAAACCTCAAAATAATATATACTACCAAAAATCGTACGTAAATAATTAGTATAAAATTTCTGTGAAATCTTAAACATACTATTTAATAATTTATCAAATTGTAATTTATCGTTAATATTTTCACTCAACAAAATATTATTAAAATTTTGTAATTTCAACGCAAAAAAGTTAACTAAAACAATATCATATTGTAAATTATCAATATATCCATTTTCAATAAACGAACTACGATTTTAAAACACTGGCACCAAAGCACTTGCAAAAAAAAGACTGTAAAAACTTAGATAAATCAAACTGACCGCTAAACTGTTGATAATACTTTAAATCTTTACTATTTAATGATGAATAAATTGAACCATTAAAATTAAAAAATTCACCAGTTTCCGTTCGCATAAAATTAAAATTAAAACTTAAATCATCATTATTAACATTATTTAACTCTAAACTACCAGAAATAATTAAATTTACCTCATCAACAGTCAAAATCATCCGATAAATTGATTTTTTAACATTTTTAACATCCAATTTGTCAACCGTTTCAAAATCAAAAATTATCCGCTTTGTACCAACCTTATTCGGATTTTTATAATCCGCACTACCGCCTTGCTGAACCCTAACATTTTCCAGCAAAACAGAATATAAAGATAAATCAATAAATTCTTTTACGCGATTTTGTTGATAACTATTTCAATCAGTAATTTCACCAGTGTTTTTGTTAATGGTTGGTAATTCTGGTTCATTATTTCCTTGTCATTGATAAAACGAATTAACAATATATCATACTCCATTAATTGTATGATAAGGTGCCCCAACACTTCAAACTGATTTATCTGAAAAATTAAATTTTATAATAGAAAAATCATCATTTCGTTGCTTTTTAACAATTGCAATATATCATTTATTATCTGGCAAAATAGAACGAGCACTTAATTTTCAATTATCTACTTTCAACTTAACTCTTGGATAATAATTTTCTTTATAACGGTCAACATTTTCCACAATTTCTTTCGATACATCAAACAACTGATATTTTAATGCAAAAGCATAAATAAAATCAATTAAATCATTCAAAAAATTATCTTTTTTAACATCATAAAATTTTTCAACCATAAACTGATTTTTTAAACTATGTCATTGTCGATAATAATTTAAAAATATTTCATTAGGTTTATCATAAACAACTCCGGTTCAATAACTATCTTGTAAAAAATCCAAATACCATTTATCATTAAATGATAATTTTTTTGATGTTTTTAAAGTTGGATTAATAAAATAATTTGTTTCCAATCAATTTTCAAAAAACTAATGCGTAAAAACATTGTATTAATAAAATCAGTTTCATTAATACCTTTATCAGTACTTTATTCTCTTGTTTAAGCGTATAATGCTCCTCATTTAACGGTCTAAACGCCGTGTTAAAGTAATAAATGGAATAACCAAACCCAAAAAAGTTAAAATAAATATGGCAAATAAAGATAACGATTTTTTCATAAACTCAACTCATAACTATACAATGTTTTTGAAACAATAAACCCAATAATATATAAACTTGATATTGTTAACATTAACGGATGACTAAATAAAATTGCCATTCTACAAAATAATCAAATCAACCAAGTATCATAATTATATAAATCCATAATAATATTTTTTGCCGATGTAAATTGATTAATAATAACAGTAATAAAACCAGTTCCAAATATCGCAATCGCCGCCACCAATAAAACTAATTTAATCATTACTTTTTATCTCCTTTAAATTTAGTGCTTCTAATATTTTTTGTTTGATATCTAATACTTTGTCGTTTAAGTTCTTTTTACTATTTTGATAAACATTTTTACCAACATTAATACCTTTTCGTACAGTTGACGAATATACTTGCGAAACACCATTATTAACTGTTGAACCTAAATTATTATATTGTGTTGATGTGCCATGAATTACATAAATAGATAACTTAATAACCATAAAAAAGACTAAAAAATAAGCAATCAATGTATTTGTTATTGGTAATTTTGTATTTCAAATTACATCAAAAATAAACAAAAATATATCAAAAACAAAACTAAAAATCTTGTCTCAATTACTATTATTATTTTCAACTAATAAATTAATCATCTTTACCATTTCCTTTCTCTTTTTTAGGTTTTAAATTCTTTTTCAAAATATCAATATCAAATAATTCTAATCGTTCTTTAACACTTAATTTTGTAATTTCCGACCAATAATATTCTTTTTTATTAACAATTTCATCATTCTTTAAATCACGCACAAACTTTAATTATTGACTATCATACTTATTAGCGAATTCAAGGGGAATAATTATTTTAAAAAACCGAATTCCTAACCCAACATCTGACTTATGTTTTGCTCTTTTACCTTCTGCTGTTCGTTCTACTGATTTTGTTTTTCAAATTTCATAATCCGTTATATCTTGGAAAATACCAATTCGCATAATAAAGAAACGATTAAAAAAATTAAATCCTTTTTTAGCAACGGGTTTTTTCAATGAAATTGGAATAATAATTCCACTTGCTAACTGGCGAATATTGTTTCAAATCATACCTTCACGCTGAGCAGTAAACAACGCACGATTACAAAAATGTCTCGCTAAAACAATTCACGGTATTTTACCACTATGAACTTTTTTTCATCATGTGGACTAGTTCCATCAATATACAAAAAAATCAACTCCTTTCAAAGTTGATTTGTTGCACTTCGATTACAAAATGCAACCTAAATGATATGCCTGAGATCCAGCTAAAAATCCTAATCAAAATAATTTAATTGTACCTTTAATTGATGGTAAACCTAATCCAAAATATGATCCAGAAGTTAATCCAGAGACTGGTACAAAAACTCAAATATTATGAGTAAAGAAAAAATATAAATATCCTTTTCTGTTAGATCCTTTAAATAAATATGGAGAAGTTATTGACCCTAAAAGAAATCCTGGAGATTATGACTTAGGATTTTTAGCAGAAGGTTCAGTTGTTGGAATGGGAGTTCAGCATCTATTTAACCCAGCAGAAGTTAGTGAGGTTTGACGAAAAGGGGTTGACAGTAATTTAATTAGTCCGTCTAATCCAACAGAACGTGAGCAATTAACTAAAATAAAACCTGATTCAGTTAATAAGTATTGATCTTGATAAGGTTTTTGACATTATATTACAAAAACGAATGATAATTTAGCATATGAAAAATATGTATTAATTGGTGCAAAATACCAAGATAAATATCCTCGTTTTTTAGATATTTTAGGTAATAATAACATTGCGGTTGATTTTTGAACAACTATTCATGGTATTCATTTAAAAAATTATTTAATTGATTATAAAAAACTTGATTTAACTAAGATTAGTAAATTAAATTTTTAACAAGTTGCTAGTTATTGAAAAGAATATACTTCTGATATAATTGCTCAGCGTATTCCGCCAGATCCAAATCTAGCTGATTTTGTTGATATTTCTGGTAATTTTCCCGCAATTAAAATGAACGAAATTGATGTAAATAAAATCCGTTCCTTAGTTTTAACTTATTCTCAAAATTATATTAATCAAAAAGCAAGCGGGGAAAAATTAGGTATTAATTATTATGTGGTAACAAAAGAGGGAATTGATATTAGTAGTAATGCTGATGCTTTAAAACCATTGTTAGATAATCTAACAGAACCAAAATATCTTGATATTATAATTAAAACAAAGCAATTTTCCTCTATACTAATTGGTGAAGCTAATGGAAGTATTAAGAATTCACGAAATTATGATCCAGAAAAAGTAAAAGATTTGTCAAAAATTAAATTTAATAATCAAAAATTTAACTTTGCTGTTTTTTCAATTGAGGAAATGAAAAATTGAATTATAAAATATATTAATCTTGGATTAAAAAAATCTGGTTATACAGATTTAGTTTTTAATAAAGACTATGGAATTTTAATTAACGATATTCCGCCAACTGATGAAAATCATAATAATGTTCCTGGTTATTTTAATGATGAAATATTTTCAGATTTCTTAAATAATTTAGAAAGGTCTAAAAAAATAACCATAGTAGTATATGCTAATGATGCAAGCGATTTAGTGGAAGGAAAAACCGAATTTGTTCTTGAAAATTATATTAATGGGGAGAAACCTGATCCTGACCCAACGAATCCGACCAACCCTGTTGATTCGATTGAACCAAACCCTAATCCAACGAATCCGACAAATCCAGAAATACCAACATGGGGAGATAAAAAATATTTAAGATGATTGTTACCAGTTATTATTATTCCAATAATTGGAATAATAATTGGAATAATTTGATTCTATTTTCGCTTTAAGAAAAGAATTCGGTAGTGTAATAATTTACTTAAAGTTAGGGAAATTACAAAATAATTCCCTTTTAATTTTTCAAAAATTAATAAACATTGTGGAAATAAAAAAATTAAAATTATAAATTTTGTTAAATACAATAGTAACTAAATTAGATTTAAAAGAGAATAATACTAAAGTATTGGAAATAAAATAGATAGTCATTCATTATTATTTAAATTTGATTAAATATTCACATTTTTATATTAGGGTATTTTTTATGTTAAATTAGCACTAAAATCAAGATAATTATCTATGATATTATTAATGATTTAAATATAAGTTAAGCTATTAAAAAGTGACTTTTTATAAATAAATTAATTGTAACACTTGAATTTATAATTTATAGTTTGATATAATATAATGAATTAATAAAAGAGGAGTTTTATAAAATGATTGAAGATACAATAATTGCCCCAGCAACTGCAATGATAAAACAAGCAATTGCAATTATTCGCATGTCTGGGGTAAATAGTTATAAAATTATTAATAAAGTTTTTTCAAAAAAAGTTATTCAAGAGGGGAATCAAATTTACTATGGTTATTTACGAGATGGTAAAGAGATTATTGACCAAGTTATTTTAGTTTGTTTTCAAAAACCTAATTCTTTTACGGGAGAAGATATTATTGAAATTAATTGTCATGGTGGTGTATTAGTTACAAATAATATTATTAAGTTATTACTAAAAAATGGTGCACGTTTAGCAAATAAAGGTGAATTTTCGCAACGAGCATTTTTAAATGGAAAACTTAATTTAATTCAAACAGATGCTATTAATAACTTAGTTAATGCAACAAATGACACTAGTGCAAAAATAGCTTTAAATAATTTACAAAATAAAAATACTTATTTAATTAGTACTTATCGTGATGAACTGTTAGATATTATTGCAAATATTGAAGTAAATATTGATTACCCTGAATATGATGGTGTTGGTGATTTAACTACGCAAGAATTAAATCAGCGTTTATTAATTTTAGAACAAAAAATTAATGATTTAGTTAAAATTAGTAAAGTTGGGAAAATGATCGATGATGGTATTAATGTCTTAATTTTAGGAAAACCAAATGTTGGAAAGTCATCATTATTAAATGCATTAATGAACGAAGATAAAGCTATTGTTTCTGACTTGCCAGGAACAACAAGAGATATTGTTGAAGGGAAGATTAATTTAGGACCATTAACCCTAAATATTATTGATACAGCTGGTTTACGTGAGACAGTTGATAAAATTGAGCAAATTGGAATTGAAAAAGCACGTCAACAAGTTATTAATGCTGATTTAATTTTAATTGTCGCTGATAATTATGCTGATTTAATTAATTTAAATCCGGAGCTTAAAGAACTAATTAAAAATAAAGAATATTTGTTAGTGTTAAATAAAACCGATTTACTTAATATGCAAACACAAAAGAAAAATTTACAGCAAAATATTCTTTTGATTTCAGCATTAAAGCGAGATATAAAGTCTCTTATTGATAAAATTTTAAATTTATATAAAACGGCACAAATTACAAAAGATGATCAACTAGTTTTATCAAATATAAAACAAATTTCTTTATTAGAGAAGGTAGCAAATTCAATAAAAAATGCATATAATAATAGTACAAGTGGATTTCCGGTTGATATTATTAATGTCGACTTACATGAGGCTTGAGAAATATTGGGTGATATTCTAGGTGAAAACTATGAAGAAGACTTATTAACAACAATTTTTAGTAAGTATTGCCTAGGAAAATAGGAGGAAAATATGAAAGGAATTTTTGACACACATTGTCATTTAATGTCACATGAATATGAAAATGAAGAAACATCAGCCATTATTGCTGATGCCAAAATTAGTGGCATGTCTTGGTTTAATAATGTTGGTTATGATTTAGCTTCTAGCCAAGCAGCAGTTCGTCATGCAATGCAGTATGATAATGTTTTTGCAACAATTGGTTTTCATCCAACTGATGTTTCTAAGTATGGTTTTTCAGATTTAGAGAAATTAGATCAATTATTAAATAGTGATAAAATAATTGCTGTTGGTGAAATTGGATTAGATTATTTTCATAAAAATGTTTCTCCAGATTTACAAAAGCATTGATTTATTAAACAAATTGAATTAGCAAAACAACATAATTTTCCACTTGCGATTCATTGCCGTGATGCTTATGAAGATTGTTATGAAATATTAAAACAACAAAAAGTAATACAAGGTTTAATACATTGTTATAATGGTACAATTGAAATGGCTCAAAAATTTTTAGATTTAGGATTTTATCTTTCATTTGCTGGTAATATTACTTTTAAAAGTGCCGAACAATTACGTGAAGTTGCTAAAATGGTACCATTAAATAAGATTTTAGTGGAAACTGATGCACCATATTTAACTCCTGATCCATACCGTGGAAAAAAGAATTATCCTAAATTTATTATGTATACAGTTAAAAAATTAGCAGAATTAAAGAATATGCCGGTTGAAGAAATGATTCGTATTACTAATAAAAATGCACGCAAATTATTTAATCTTGATTAATTTTTAATTTCAAGTTTGAAAATTACAATAAAAAAATATTAGGTTAACCTAATATTTTTTTGCTTCAATTTATTTTCTTTTTTTACCTAATGTTGATAATAATCCTTTTTCTTGAAAATTATATAAACCATTTTCAATGTTTTTCTTAATTGTTTTTTCAAAGATTTTTGTTCCTTCGATAACACAATTTAATGGATCTGAAGCTATTTTAGTTGGTAATTGGAAAATATCAAAGAAATATTTATCAATATTTCTAATTAAAGCTCCTCCCCCACAAACTGTAATTCCATTTCTCATAATATCACCAGCTAATTCTGGTGGTGTATTTTCTAATAATTCAATTACTAAATCTGTAATTTTAGAAAAGGCATTTAGTAAAACATTTCTAATTTCTTCTGAAGAGATTTTTGCTTCTTTTGGTAATCCTGAAACAATATCACGTCCGTAGATTTGCATTGATCTTTCGTTATGGTATTTAACTAATGAACCAATGAATTTTTTAACATCTTCGGCTGTTTTTTGCCCAATTGCAATGTTATATTCTGAACGAATGTATTTACGAATATCATCATCAAAGTGATTTCCGGCAACTTTAATTGATCTTGAAACAACGATATCACCTGATGAAATAATAGCTAAATTAGTTGTTCCTCCACCGATATCAATGATTAAATGACCTTGAGGTAATTCAATATTAATACCTGCTCCTAAAGCGGCCATTTTAGCCTCTTCTTCAATGATAACTAATTCAGCACCCATTTCTTTAGCAACATTTTTTAATGCTTCTCTTTCAAGTTCAGTAACTCCACTTGGACATGCTAATAATACAATAGCATTTTTTCAAATGTTCATCATTTTCATTCTTGAAAAGATATGTTTTAATAAATCTTGTGCAGCTTCCATGTCTGCGATAACTCCATCTACTAATGGTGTTACCATTCTAATATCTCCGTGTGTTTTTCCTACCATATCATAGGCAGCTTTCCCTAAAGCAATTAAACTATTAGTTTTATTGTTATAAGCCATTAATGATGGTTCATTGTAGACTACACCTTGTCCTGAAACATATGCTAAAACATTAGCAGTTCCTAAGTCAAGAGAAATAAATGGTCTAGTTTCTGGTCTCACGTTTTTGTCCTCCTTAACAATTTAATAACTATTATAATCAATTAATGATTATTCTAGTAATTTAATTCTTTTACATGCATTGATTCTAATCTTAAGATATCAAAGATGTCTGATTCGAATTTTTTAGTTCCATTAATAACAGTTAATAATGGTTGTTCTCCAATTTTTGATGGTAATTGTAATGTATCTGTAAAGTAACGATCAATTCCTTTGATTAAAGCTCCTCCACCACAGATGGTAATTCCATTTCTGAAGATATCACCAGCTAATTCTGGTGGTGTTTCTTCTAACACTTGAACTGTTAGGTCAATAATTCTTGACACTGGTACTTTTAATACTTCTCTGATTTCTTCAGGTGTTAGTTCAATTTCTCTTGGTAACCCTGAAACAACATCACGTCCATAAACTTTCATTCTTCTTTCATCAGGGTATTTTGATAATGATCCAATTTCGATTTTAATTTGTTCAGCAGTTTTTGATCCAATTTCTAGACCGTATTGTGAACGAATGAATTTTTGTGTTTCATCATTTAAGTAGTTTCCAGCAACTTTAACTGATTTTGATAATACGATATCTCCTGAGGCTATAACAGCAATATCTGTTGTTCCTCCCCCCATATCAATGACTAGGTTTCCAGCAGGTTTGTAAATATCAACCCCACCACCTAATGCAGCCATTTTAACTTCTTCTTCTACAAAAACTTTCGATGCTCCTAAGTTCATAGCAATTTTTTTCAAAGCAGCTTTTTCTAATTCAGTAATTACTGATGGACAAGCCAATAACATAATTGAATGTTTTAATTGTTTTGTAATACGTAATTTTGTAAAGATATATCTTAATTGTGCTTCTGTTGCACGAATATCTGTAATAACTCCGTCAACCATTGGTCTAACAATACGAATTGACTTATTTCCTTTTCCAATCATTTTGTAAGCTTCGGCTCCTACAGCAATAATTCTGTTTTCTTTAATTCTGTAAGCAACAATTGAAGGCTCATTATAAACGATTCCTGAACCTGAAACATATACTAATGTATTAGCAGTTCCTAAATCCATAGAAACGAAAGCCGGTTTTTTTGCACTATTAAATAAAGCCATGTAATTTTGTCCTCCTGTTTCTTGTTAAATTAATTAGTTAGATTAATATATTTGATTAATCAATAAAATGAATTGCAAGTCTCTATATTTATTTTCAAATAGAGAATACAATACAAAATAATTATAACATAAATCCTAATCTTTCCTAAAAATTATTCCATAATTAAGTTTAGTACCGGTTTGTATTAATGCTTAAAGGAATTACAAAAGTGGGTGACATAATTGTTAAAATCCTAATTAAACTATTGACTAAATTTTCGATTCGTTGTTTTGCTTCATCAATTGTTAAAAAATATTTAGTTAATTTTAAATATTTAACTTCAACTGTTTCTTTCAAAAAAGTTAGATATTTTTTAACTAACTTTGTGATATAAGTACTAATATCAGTTGGCGTTTTATATTGGTATTTAATTTCAATTGATGATTGGTCACACTTATATTCATATTTAAAAATTTGTGTATCAGATAAAATTATAATTGGATTATAAATTGTCATATAAACAAAGAAAGTTTTTAAATCAGAAATATTAATTTTATCTTCTTCAATACTGGTAATGGTAGAATTAAATCAATCACTATAAATTTCTTCAATATTTGTTGAACTGGGATAAGGCCAGGCAATACCGCTATTGTTTAGTAATTGATTTCATGGTTTATCAATATTAATGTAACCAGACGAAGTTAAAATTTGCTGAATAAATCAATATGAAAAATATGGCTCATTAATTGTTTTGTCAGAATTAAAAACTGTCCCAAAAATTGGTTGATCAGTTTTTGATGTATAAGTTCAATTTGCCAAAGCTTGGCGAATTCGTACATCAATTGTTGAACAACTCACAACTGAATTAACTACTGGTGTTATAAAAGTTAGTGCTGTTAAAAATGATAATACTTTTTTCATTATTGCTTCACCTTATATAATATAATTTTATCATTTTTCTAAAAATTAATAATAAAAAAATAGATAAGTAGTTTTAAACTTATCTATTTTTTTTGTTTTCTTCAATTAAGTAGGTTCTATTTTTTTCTCGTAAGCAATACATCCATCAATAACAGATGTTTCAGTGTTTTTAACTACACGAACGGGAATTTGGAAATAATCTGATAAAAATTCTTTAATTCCTGCAATTTGACCACATCCTCCAGTAACTAAAATTCCATTAGCAACAGCATCACCAGCTAATTCAGCCGGAGTTTTTTCTAAAACTTCGGTTATCAATTGTGTAATTGATGAAAAAATACTTATTAATAATTTTCTAATCTCTGAATCTAAAATTTCTGCTTCTTTTGGCATTCCTGTTACAACATCACGGCCAAAAATAATCATTTTTTTATTTTCTTTTGTTTTGTATAATGAACCAATTTGTTTTTTAATTTGTTCAGCAGTAACAACAAGCAGTTTTAATTGATTTACTTTCAACAATTCCACCAGCTGAGATTCATCAATATAATTTCCAGCAGTTTTAATTGATTTACTTTCAACAATTCCACCAGCTGAGATAATAGCACAACTTGATTTTCCACCACCAATGTCTAAAATAAAAGTTCCTTTTGGTGCAAAAATATTTTCACCGGCTCCCAAGGCAGCCATTAATGAATCTTCCTCAATTTTTACAAAGTCAGCACCGATATTTTTACACATTTTGATTATTGCTTGTTTTTCTAAGTCTGTAACATTTTTGGGACATGCAATTAAAACAATAGCATTTTTTCATAAATCAGCTACCTTTGCTTTTTTTCCTATTTGTTGAATAAATTCTTCTGCAATAGTTAAATTTGTAACTGCTCCATTATGTAATGGTGAGTAAATTTCAATTTTATCGTGTGTTTTTCCAATTAACTTTTTAGCATCATTACCTAATGCTATTAGTTTTTTAGTTCCGATTTCATATGCCATTACTGATGCTTCATTAAAAATAATGCCTCTCCCAGCAACATAAGCAATCGAATTAGTAGTTCCTAAATCGATAGCAATGAATTTCCGGGGTGCTTTTGGCGAAATGTTAAATGTATTTTTCAATACGTCTGATATTGCCATCTTTAAAATGTCTCCTTCCGTTTATTGCTTCGTTAAAAAACATAGCAATAATAATAACATAATAATTTTCTTAAATATTAAATCCTTTATTTGTTATAAAACATTCAATACCAAGTAATTTTATTATATAAAATCTGGTATAATTTGCAATTAAAAATGATGATTTCAAGTTTCTTTTTTCTTTTTTTAAAATTTTAATTATTTTTTATGGTATTAATGTCTTAAAAAATAAAAAAGTATATTTTAAAAATATACTTTTTTATGAAATTTTGTATTCATTTGCATCAAGTAACTGAATTCTTTCAATTACAGCACCTAAATTTTTTTCGTAAGTTTTAGCACCATCAATTACACACATTAATGGATCATTTGCAGCTTTTACTTTTAATTGGAAAATTGACTCAAAATATTTTACAATTCCACGAATTAAAGCGCCTCCACCACAGATGGTAATTCCATTTCTAATAACATCACCAGCTAATTCTGGTGGTGTTTGTTCTAACACTTCTACCAATAAGTCTGTAATTCTTGAAAAAGAGGCTAATAAAACGTTTTTAATTTCTTCAGGTTTAATTAATATTTCTCGTGGTAATCCCGTAATAATATCACGGCCAAAGGCACGAACTGGTTTTTCATTAATTATTTTAACTAATGCACCAATTTCTTTTTTAATTTGTTCAGCAGTTCTAATTCCAACTAGCACATTGTATTCAGCACGAATATATTTTTGAATTTCTTGATCTAACTGTTTTCCAGCAACTTTAACTGATTTTGAAGTTACGATATCACCAGCTGAAATAATTGCAATATCTGTTGTTCCTCCACCAATATCAATTACTAAATTTCCTTGAGCTAGACCAATGTTAATGCCAGCTCCTAATGCTGCTAGTTTAACTTCTTCTTCTACTAAAACGTGACTTGCTCCCATATCTTTTGCAATAGCTTTTAAAGCACCACGTTCTAATTCGGTAACTCCGCTTGGGCATGCTAATATTACTAGTGAATTTTTTCAAATTCCTGATAATTTTAATCTACTAAAAATGTGCTTTAGTAAATCTTGGGTTGCTTCCATATCTGAGATAACTCCATCAACAAGAGGTGTTACCATTCTGATATGATCATGCGTTTTTCCAACCATTTTGTATGCTTCATTTCCTAAGGCAATTAATGAGTTGTTTAAAGTGTCATATGCCATCATCGAAGGTTCATTGTAAACAATTCCCTGACCTGATACATAGGCTACCGTATTAGCTGTACCTAAGTCTAATGTTAAAAACGAGTAGTCTTTTCCAAATTTATAATTAGCCATATTTTTTTTGCCTCCTACTCCTATATTTAAAATTTATGATTATTTTAATATAACAGTCTAGTATAATTATACTATAAAATCATGATAAGTAAATGAAAAAGGTGTTTATCGGGGAGTGAAGGATAAAATGGGAGTATTTATTATTGTTGAAGGTAAGACCGATTCAACAAAGTTAAAAAGTATTTTTCCTGACATTAAAACAATTGAAACCAGTGGTAGTGGAATTACAAAAGAAAAGTTAGCATTGATTAAAAAAATTAGTTTAAACAATAAAATAATTATTTTTACTGATCCTGATTATCCTGGGCAAAAATTACGCCAAATTATTAGTGATTATTTGGAAAATAACTGCCTTCATGCTTTTATAAGTAAGAATGATGCAATTAAGGGTAAAAAAGTTGGCGTGGCTGAAGCATCTGAAATTGCGATTAAAAACAGTATTAATAATTTAATTAGTTTTTCAAATCAGCCAGTTGATAATTTATTATGAAGTGATTATATTAATTTAGTTGATTCAAAATTAAAGCGTGAAAAAATTATTAAGTATTATAACTTAATGCCAACTAATAATAAAACAACATTTAAATGACTAAATTATATGAATGTTAAAAAGCAAGATTTAATTGATATTTTAAAGGAGAAACAATGAAGAAACAAAACCAAGAAATGCGCGCCGAAGGGATAGTTGCTAAAAAAAGCAAAGGACAAAACTTTTTAACAAATACTCATTTTATTAATTTAATTGTTGATAGCGCATTTGATTTACCAAACACAAATATTTTAGAAATTGGTCCAGGAATGGGGGCTTTGACAAGTTCTATTTTATTAAAAGCAAATAAACTTGTTTGTGTTGAAATTGATTCAACTTTAGTGGAATACTTAACATTAAAATTTAAAGATCAAAATTTAACTATTATTCAAGCAGATATTTTAACCCTTGATTTAGAAAAATTATTTTTAACAGAATTTTTAGATAATAATCCAATTAGTATTATTTCCAATATTCCTTATTATATTACTTCACCGATTATCTTTAAATTATTAAAAATAAAGAACCCAAAAGTAAAAGAAATTATTTTAATTATGCAAAAAGAGGTTGGTGAACGAATTATGGCGCAGCCAAATTCAAAAAATTATAATAGTTTTTCTGTTGTTTGTCAATTTTATAGTGATATTGAAAAAGTTTCTTTAGTTGGCCGTAATAATTTTGTTCCAGTACCAAAAGTTGATAGTATTGTTTTAAAATTTAAATTAAATAAAAAATATCCTGCGCTAATAAATGATAAAGAATTTATTAAGTTTATTCGAATGATGTTTGCAACAAAGCGAAAAACAATTTTAAATAACTTAGCAATTATTGTTAATAATAAAACTTTAGCAGAAGATATCTTATTAAAATTAAATTATGCATTAAATTTACGTTCAGAAAATTTAAGTTTAAATGATTTTTATCTTTTATATAATGAAATTAAACAAATTAAGGGAGAACTATAAGAATGAAAATTAGATCATATGGTAAGTTTAATTTAACCTTAGAAGTTTTTCATAAACATAAATTTAAAAAAATGCACCGTATTAAAAGTATTATTTTTCCTTATAAGGAAGAATATGATTTTGTTGAGTTATTGCCTTATCAAGGTCAACAAACAATTTTTACTTGCAATAAAAAAGAACTAGATTCAAATAATAATACTATTTTGGAAGCTTATCATAAATTTATTGTTATGTTCCCGAAGTTTAAATCAATTACAGTTCATATTAATTTAATTAAAAATACAACTATTGGTTCAGGTCTTGGTTATTCTGCTAGTAATGCTGTTGCAATGATTAAACTTATTTGTCAATTTTTTAATATTAATTATTATTCTTGAAAAATTAAAAAGTTAATTCAAAATCTTAGTTCTGATGCCTTATTTTTTTATTTAGAAAAGCCAGCAATAGTCTCAGGTTATGGCCATAAAATTAAGTATTTAACAACCCATCAAATTAATAACTATCAAATTTCAAATCTTAAAATTATTGATTCAAAAATTTCATCAATTACAGAAGATGTTTATCAAGAATTTGACCATAATTATCAATACTATAAAACAAAAAAAATAATTAATAATCTTTATTTTAATATGTTACAACAGCCCGCTTTCAAAATTAATCCAAAATTAAAGCAATTTTATCTTACATTAAAGAAAGAGTATTCAAATGTAATGCTTTCTGGTAGTGGTGGTGCTTTTTTGGTTTGATAATTTAAGTTTTAAAGTATATTTTAAAATTAAATTAGGCTATAATTGGACATAAATGAGGAGATTGTAAAATGAAAAAAGTATTGTTAATTGATGGAAATTCTTTGCTTTTTAGAGCATTTTATGCCACAGCTTATAATGGCGAGATGTTAAAAAGTTTGGATGGAACACCAACAAATGCTGTTTATGCATTTACCAATATGTTAAATAAAATATTAAAAGCAAATAACTACTATAGTGTTGTTGTTGCTTTTGATAAAGGAAAAAAGAATTTTCGTCATGATTTATTAGTTGACTACAAAGATGGTCGGAGCAAAACACCAAATGAATTAATTGTACAATTTCCAATTGTAAAGGAATTTTTAGATAGTTATCAAATTCCATATTTAGAGCAAGAAGGAT
Source organism: Spiroplasma sp. ChiS (assembly GCF_002968355.1). Classification (NCBI taxonomy): domain Bacteria; kingdom Bacillati; phylum Mycoplasmatota; class Mollicutes; order Entomoplasmatales; family Spiroplasmataceae; genus Spiroplasma; species Spiroplasma sp. ChiS. The sequence continues at coordinate 15,424 of NZ_PUUH01000102.1, forward strand.
ATGAGGCTGATGATCTATTAGGATGTTTAGCAATGTTGGCTGAAAAAGAATATTTTTATGTTGATATTTTTTCCAGTGATAAGGATTTATACCAACTAATTACTAATAAAACAAATATTTTAGTACCACGTCAAGGCGATAGTGCTTATGTTATTGATGAAGCTGCTTTAATAGCAAAATGGGGAATTAAACCATTACAAGTTCCTGATTTAAAAGGGCTAATGGGTGACCCTTCCGATAATTTAAAGGGTGTTCCAAAAGTTGGCGAAAAAACAGCAATAAAATTAATTAAGGAATATCATTCAATTGAAAATTTATATGATAATATTGAACATATTAAGGGTGCTTTACAACAAAATTTATTGAATCATAAAGAAAGTGCATTATTGTGCAAAAAAATAGCTACTATTTTTTGTGATATTAATTTAGAGCATTTTACTTTCACTCCATTTTCACCAAATCAGGAAACATTAATGCAATTTTATTTAAAATATAATATGAATTCATTTGTAACAAAACTATTTAATAATCAAGATAATGATATCCAAAACTCAAATATAAAAGTAAAAATTATTGAAGAATGACGTTCTGAATTTAATGAAAACAATACTACTGTGTATTTAGAACTATTAGATGAAAATTATCATACTTCGGAAATTATTGGATTTGGAATTGTTAATTCCAAAGACGTTTTTTATTTTGATTATATTCATGCAAAGCATGATAAACTATGACATCAATTTTTAAATGATAATAAATATCAAAAGTTAACTTATCATGCAAAAAGTTTAATTGTTGCTTTAGCTCGTGATAATATTTTTGTTCAAAATATTGAGTATGATATGATGCTGGCTGGGTATGTTTATAATTCAAATGCAAAAAATAGTTTAGATAGTTATATTAATTTATTTGAGAAAAAACAAATTTTAACTGATGAATTATTTTATGGAAAAGGGGTTAAAAAACAAATTCCTGCTGATGTAATTAAATTAGGTCACTTTATTGGCGAAAAAGCAGCATATATTCATAAATTAAGACCAAAAATTATTGAGTTATTAAAAACTAATCAACAATATGATTTGTATCATAATATTGAGTTACCAATTGCTTTTGCATTAGCACGAATGGAAATTAATGGTGTTAAAGTTGACCAATATGAATTAACAACACAAACCTTACGAATTGAAAAAATTGTTCAAGAATTAAATAATGAAATTAATGATATTGCACAAAAAGAAATTAATCCTAATTCCCCAAAACAAATTTCAGAATTATTATTTCAAGATTTTTCTTTACCTGATCGGAAAAAAGGATCAACAGCACAAGAAACTTTAGAAGAAATAAAAAATAACCATGTAATTATTCCGAAGATCTTAGATTATCGAAAATATCAAAAATTATATTCAACTTATTTAAAAGGGATGGAAAAATATATTTTTGCTGATGGGAAAGTTCATACAATTTATAAACAAACCTTAACAAATACTGGCAGACTTTCATCTGTGGAGCCTAATATGCAAAATATTAGTATTCGTGATGATATCCAAAAAGAGGTACGAAAAATTTTTGTTGTTTCATCACCAGATAATATTTTATTATCTTGTGATTATTCACAAATTGAATTACGAATTTTGGCACATATGTCAAAAGACCAAGATTTAATTGCTGCTTTTAATAACAATGAAGATATTCATACTAATACTGCAATGAAAATTTTTAATTTATCAAAAGATGAAATTACTCCAAATATTCGTCGTAGTGCAAAAGCTGTTAATTTTGGTATTATTTATGGAATTAGTGACTTTGGTTTAGCAACTGATTTAAATATTTCTGTTGCAAAAGCAAAAGCAATAATCAATAATTATTATCAGCAATTTCCAACAATTAAGGCTTTTATTGATAAAAAAGTTGAGTTTTGTAAACAAAATGGCTATGTTACAACAATTTTTAATCGAAAACGTTATGTTCCAGAAATTAATGATCGGAATTATATGCAACGTGAATTTGGAAAGCGAATTGCAATGAATATGCCAATTCAAGGTAGTGCGGCAGATATTATTAAAATTGCTTTAAAAAATATTGACCAAGAGTTTTTAAAATTAAATTTAAAAGCAAAAATTATTGCACAAATTCATGATGAATTAATTTTTGAAATTCCGCAAGTTGAATTAATTCAAGTGCAAAAAATTGTTAAAACATTAATGGAAGATTCTACTAAATTAGATGTAAAGTTAATAGTTGATATGAAAACTGGTTTAAGCTGATATGATTTAAAATAAGATTAAATTATATTATTTTTTATAATTTTGATTACTTATTAGCATCTTGATTTTTATTTTTGAAAAAAACCGCACTTTTATACTAAAAATAATAAAAAACCCCGTAAATAAAGGATTTTTTATAAATGAATGAGTTAAAAAATAGCAAAAAACAAGCAAAAAATAGCCAAAATTTAACAAAAAATGCCCCTTTTTTGACAAAAAATGAAAGCATTTTAACAAAAGAAAACAATAACTTAAACCAACAAAAAAACATTTTAAATTGAGAAAAAGATAAAGAAAAATTAATAAATAAATATAAACGATTTTTAAAAGAAAAAAATGTTATTTTAGATATTATTAAACTTGATTTTTTAGAAGAATTTTGTACCCTTAAATTAACTTTAAATAACATTAATAATGAAATCCAAACCTTAATTAATGAAGGTAAATTATTTTCTGAAACCGATAATAATCGTGGAAAACCAAAAGAAGTAAGACACCCCGCTTTAATTTTTTATGGACAAGCATATAAAGATTATAAAGCTGGATATGAAATAATAGAATAATGAATAAAAATAGCTAATCAAAAAGATAATTCCGATACTTTTAATTTTAATAATTTATATGATAATTCAGAGGAAAAATAAGAATGCAAGCAAATAATGAAAAAACAAAT
>NZ_PUUH01000103.1:0-1513 GCF_002968355.1 Spiroplasma sp. ChiS
TTATGCAATTCACGGTACATCAACACAATATAATAATTTAGGTTCGACAGTTAATAATGGTGTTTCGCAAGTATATTCGTCAACTGTACGAAAAGGTATTAATGTTGGTAAAACAATTCACGGTACATCAACACAATATAATAATTTAGGTTCCACAGTTAATAATGGTGTTTCGCAAGTATATTCGTCAACTGTACGAAAAGGTATTAATGTTGGTAAAAATGTTTATCAGAATAGTAATAAGCAGCAAGTTAAAAAAGAACTTAAACGACAAAGTATTAGATATCAAGCGAAAAATATTAGAAGTACTAAATTTAAAGGAGATAAAAAGTAATGATTAAATTAGTTTTATTGGTGGCGGCAATTGCGATATTTGGAACTGGTTTTATTACTGTTATTATTAATCAATTTACATCAGCAAAAAATATTATTATGGATTTATATAATTCTGATACTTGGTTGATTTGATTATTTGGTAGAATGGCCGTTTTGTTTAGTCATCCGTTAATGTTAACGATATCAAGTTTATATATTGTTGGGTTTATTGTTTCAAAAACATTGTATAGTTAGGAGTTAAGTTTATGAAAATTAAAATTTTAAAGTTTTTAAAAGAAAAATGATGAGAAATATTAGTATATATTTTAGTTGTTGGTTTTGGTTTTGCTTTATTTATTGGGTCAATTTACGATAAATGAGATAAATTAATTAATGAGTTTGGTATTTTATTCTGATATATGTTAGTTGCAAATTTGTATTTTTGATTTGAATTAGTTTGATGTATTTTATTTATAATTAATTTTAAAAAGAAGAAAGGTGGTAAAKAATAATGCGTAAGTCATTATCTTTATTTGCCATATTTATTTTAACTTTTTTGGGTTTGGTTATTCCATTTATTACTTTAACGGCGTTTAGACCCTTAAATGAGGAACAATATATGCTTAAACAAGAGAATAGTACTGATAAAGGTATTAATGAAACTGATTTTATTAATACAATGTTTTTACGCAGTAGTTTTTTTGAAAATTGGTCTGAAACAAATTACTTTATTAATCCAACTTTAAAAACATTAAAAAAATTATCGTTTAATGATAAATGGTATTTGGATTTTTTACAAGATAGTTATTCAACCGGAGTTGTTTATGATAAACCTAATGAAATATTTTTGAATTATTATCGACAATGACATAGTTTAAAAAATAGGTATATGGTTGAAAAATTTTATGATGTTAAAAAAGAGAATTTTTTGAATGATTTAACTGATTTTATTTATGCTTTTGCCGTAAAATATAAGATGTATGATGTATCTAAAAAAATTGTCGATAATGTTGATCGTTATAAAGAAAATCATTATCCAAGAGTTAAGTTGAAAGTAGATAATTGAAAATTAATTAATTTTAATAATAGAAAAAATGAATTTTTAAAACCAAATAATAAATGATATTTTTATGTTCGTCAATTTGGTAGTGAATATAAATATGAAAAATTTTATTTTGATGATAATTTTATAAAAAAT
>NZ_PUUH01000104.1:0-1510 GCF_002968355.1 Spiroplasma sp. ChiS
AAAAAAATTAAATATTGGAAAAACAAGTTAAAAATAACTTGCTTTTTTTAGGTGTTTATTTTAATGTGTGTGAAAAAAATTAAATATTGGAAAAACAAGTTAAAAATAACTTGCTTTTTTTAGGTGTTTATTTTAATGTGTGTGATAATTTATTTTTAAATCAGGAAAGGAAACAACTTTAAAATGGATATTAATAATATTATTAATGGTGAAAACTTTTTTAATAAAACATATGAAGATTTGAATAGAAATGTTGTTGGAGAAATTGCATATAGGTTAGAAAAGTGAGATGATCTTATTTTTCAAAATTATCAAAAATATCATAAATTTAAACATTATCGAGTAAAAGATAATATTAAAAGAACATTAATTACTTTAAAAGGTAAAATAACGTTTAACAGACGAAGATATTATAAAATTAACCCAATAACAAGAAAAGAAGAATATATTTTTATTTTACATGAATTTTTACTAATTAAAAAATGACAAAAAGTAAGAAATGATGTTAAAGAAAGAATTTTATTGTTTTTAAGTGATGATAAAAAATACCGCGATATTTTAGATGCCTTAGAACAAGCAAAAATTAGTTTAATGACAATTTCAAATACAATAAAAAACGCAACAACAAACGACAAATATTATATTAATAATACCACTATTAAAATAAAAGTTCCGTATACTTTATATATTCAAATGGATGGAACATACTTAAAAATGAAAGTGTGATATGGAGGAAAAAAGATTAAAAAACACACCTTAATTTCTACCGTTCACACTGGATATGATCAAGAAAAATCAACCGAAAAAAGACATGTAATTGCAAATAAGTTAGGTGTTTACGAAATAGATAATATTCCAATTTATATTTCTAAAAAAACAAAATTAACCCGTTTTGTTGTTAAATTAATACTTTTGATAATAAGTAATTATAATATTCAAGATGATACCAAAATTATGATTTTAGGTGATGGATCAGATTGAATTAAAGGGGTTAAAAAAGTTATTGCAAATCGTTTTCCTAATAACAAAGTTCATTATACAATAGACAAATTTCATCTTAAAAGTAGGTTTGAAAAGTTATTTCCTTTTCAAAGCAAAAACGCAGAAATTAAAGAAATATTTGATAATGCTATTTATTATTTTTATAACGGAAAATATGAGGAATTATTACAGTGTTTAAAAGAGAGTAAGCCATTTATTCCCGATTCAAAAAAAAGAATATTTTATTAAAACAATTAACTTAATTAAAAATAACGAAGAGGGTATTAAAAATCAAACATTATGAAATAATATTGGTTGTCATATGGAGGGTGATGTTTCCCATTATGGTAAGGGGATATTTTCTAAAAAAGGAATTTATAGCGAAAAAACTGTTATAAATAAATTGAATACTAGTATGCTAAAATTAAGAAATAATATTAAGGATTTTAAACAATCAGAAAAACCACCAGAAAATAATAGTATTTTATATAATAATTTTAATAAAACTGAACAACAAAACTTACATCTT
>NZ_PUUH01000105.1:0-1505 GCF_002968355.1 Spiroplasma sp. ChiS
TTTCTTTTTGTTTTAACAAGTTTTCTAAATTTTCTTTTTCTCCTTTTAAATTGAGTAACTCTAATTCTTGGATTTGGAGATTAGTTTGTAAAAATCTTTGTTCTTCTAATAATTGTTGATTTTTCTTTTTTTCTTCTTCGATTACATTTTGGATTTCTTTCTTTTTGTTTTAACAAGTTTTCTAAATTTTCTTTTTCTCCTTTTAAATTGAGTAACTCTAATTCTTGGATTTGGAGATTAGTTTGTAAAAATCTTTGTTCTTCTAATAATTGTTGATTTTTCTTTTTTTCTTCTTCGATTAMATTTTKRATTTCGGGTTTTTGTTTATAAATTGGTTCTCCTTTCTTGAGAGTTTGATTTACTTTTTTGTGATATTTTTTGTGGGAACCCCTTTTTCTTTTTGTTGATTTTCATTATATTCAATCACTGTTACATCTTCTCTGGGAGGTGTTGGAGGATTCTGAGGAGTTGTTTTATCAGTAAAAAACATAAAACTTCCTACAACAATGGTACAGATCCCTGTGATAGCGGCTAAAGGAGGACCAAGAAAGGGAATAGCTAAACAACATAAGGYTATCGCTCCTCCTATGAAGAGAGGAACAATAATACTGCCTGTGTTCGCTAACCAATCAGGCCAATCCCATTCTTTAAAACGATTATAGAAGTTATCCTTGATATCATGGGCGTTGTTTTTGAATTTGTCATAATTTTCTTGACAAAATTTATTAAGGTTATCTTTAGCTCCTGAGATGAAGTGATTAATATTTTCTCCTATTTGAGGTAAAACTTTATAAAACATTACCCAAGAGAAAAAGATTAAAATGATTAATGGTAAAAATATTATCATGACATTTTTAAGAGTTTGTCTCCAAGTTTTGGTTTCTATCATTCTATTTTCTAAAACAATTTTAGTTTGGTCAGGAGTAGCTTGATTGTTTCCTTGGAAACCTTTCTTTGATTTAGGTTTAGAAGGCATAACTTGATTTCCTTTGAAATCTTTATTGGATTTAGGTTTCGTCGGAATGATTTTAGTATGATTTGTTGTTTTTTTGTTAGCGTTATTTTTTTTATAAGCCATATTAATTCATCTTTCCTTTCTTTTTTTAATTTTCTTTWGSATTCTTTTTTTCAKTATAMARGGTAATATATTTTTTCACAGGCTTGAAGTGTAGGTAGTAATTTTGATGTTTTGTTTCAAATTTTTTTTCTTCTTGTAAAGGACATTTCACCGTCATTATATAAAAATCTTCGTCTTTTTCTAAAAGGTATTTAGGGCCTTTATAAACCATTTCGATGGTTTCATCTTGTTTTAAAAAACGATTAGGATAAAACCTTGACTCTCTATTACTTAATATATCTTCGCTAAATTCTTCTGTAAAATAATTCTTAGCTCTTCCCATAAATGAATCATTATAAGGCTTCATTTTCCCTGTATAACGCCAATTATTAAAAGGTTCTCTAATAAAAAGAGGTAAATCTTTCGGCACTTTCTCAGGATATCGACA
>NZ_PUUH01000106.1:0-1503 GCF_002968355.1 Spiroplasma sp. ChiS
GTTAAAAATAACTTGCTGTTAAAAATAACTTGCTTTTTTTAGGTGTTGATTTTAATGTGTGTGATGATTTATTTTTAAATCAGGAAAGGAAACAACTTTAAAATGGATATTAATAATATTATTAATGGTGACAACTTTTTTAATAAAACATATGAAGATTTGAATAGATATGCTGTTGGAGAAATTGCATATAGGTTAGAAAATATAGATGATCTTATTTTTCAAAATTATAAAAATGATGATAAATTTAAACATTATCGAGTAAAAGATAATATTAAAAGAACATTAATTACTTTAAAAGGTAAAATAACGTTTAACAGACGAAGATATTATAAAATTAACCCAATAACAAGAAAAGAAGAATATATTTTTATTTTAGATGAATTTTTACTAATTAAAAAATGACAAAAAAGAAAGAATTTTATTGTTTTTAAGTAATGATAAAAAATACCGCGATATTTTAGATGCCTTAGAACAAGCAAAAATTAGTTTAATGTCAATTTCAAATATTATAAAAAATGCAACAACATAAAAAATGCAACAACAAACGACAAATATTATATTAATAATACCACTATTAAAATAAAAGTTCCGCATACTTTATATATTCAAATTGATGGAACTTTTCTTAAAATAGAATACGATATAAAAAAGGTTAAAAAACACACCTTATTATCTACTGTTCATACTGGTTATGATCAAGAAAAATCAACCGAAAAAAGACATGTAATTGCAAATAAGTTAGGTGTTTACGAAATAGATAATATTCCAATTTATATTTCTAAAAAAACAAAATTAACCCGTTTTGTTGTTAAATTAATACTTTTGATAATAAGTAATTATAATATTCAAGATGATACTGAAATTATAATTTTAGGTGATGGAGAAAATTGAATTAAAGGGGTTAAAAAAGATATTGCAAATCGTTTTCCTAATAAAAAAGTTCATTATACAATAGACAAATTTCATTTAGTAAAAAGATTTAAGGATTTATTACCCCACCGAAGAATAATTAAAGAAAATGAAGAAACTTTTAAACAAGTTGTTGATTATTTTTATAATGGAAAATATTATGAATTATTACAATGTTTAAAAGAAAGTAAGTCATTTATTCCTAATTCTAAAAAGTTTTTAAGAAAAACAATTAATTTAATTAAAAATAACGAAGAGGGCATTAAAAATCAAACATTATGAAATAATATCGGTTGTCATATGGAGGACGATGTTTCCCATTATGGTAAGGGTATATTTTCTAAAAAAGGAATTTATAGCGAAAAAAATGTTAAAAATAAATTGAATACTAGTATGCTAAAATTAAGAAATAATATTAAGGATTTTAAACAATCAGAAAAACCACCAGAAAATAATAGTATTTTATATAATAATTTTAATAAAACTGAACAACAAAAATTACGTCTTTATTAATTTTATTTTTAAATTAAATAATTTTAATAAAAATGCATTTTTTGTTGTGATTAAATTTAAAAAAATATAAAAATTTGT